>JBCCER010000141.1:0-11442 GCA_039030175.1 Pseudomonadota bacterium | reverse complement strand
ATGCGGCAAACCCGATGCCCCTTCAGGAGGCTCACCGCAAAGCACGGCCGGCAGATCGGCTGCCGCCAACGCCTCCGGAAGCGGGTCATCGCCTTGCGTTGAGGCCAAGATCAACCCGTCCAGCAATCCGCTGCGCATCTGCTGGATGACGGACTTTCGCGACGCCTCGTCGGCGGCGACAGTGACGAACAATGTGCGCTGATATTCGGCCAACCGCGTCATCAGTTCGCGTGTCAGCACGCTCAGGCTCGGATCTTCGAACAGATGATCGCGCCGTTGTGTGACTACCAGGGCAACGGCTCCGGATCTGCGCGTGTTCAGGCTTCGCGCACTATGGCTCGCGACATACCGCATGCGCGTCATCGCCTCTTCGACCGCCTTGGCTGCCGAAGGGCTTACCCATTTGCCGCCATTAAGGACGCGGGACACCGTCGCGCGCGAAACACCGGCCTCCGCCGCGACATCCCGAATCGTCGGCGGTTTGCGCGGTTTGGCAGTCAGCTCCTGGCGCGCGGAGCTGTCTGTTTCCGGGATATCGTGTTCCGTTGGTGGCAGGTCGTGGCCACTGACCATGATGAGGCAATCCTCGCCGCGAAAACGGAAATCCTAACACACTCCTACGGCTGAGATTGATCCCAATATTTCGCCGAGACCGATCTCAACCGAATTTTCAAAACAGTGGCTTCCTAACTTGATGCCGATGCCTATCGACCCACCGGCGAGAACCTCCCCGGAGCTAATTTCTCCAAAAACCAGCCCGTCTTCAGGAAATTCCCATGATTTCCCCAGAAGGTACCCAAGCATGGCTGACGGAATGCTCGTACCCCTTAGTCACTCCTCAAGACGCGAGGCAACGAGCAAGGACCGAACCCATGAGAACAGCAGACTTCGCCGCATTTCCACCGGTGACCGATACGCCCTTCGTTCAGTTTTGGAACGAGGTGCTGGCGCCGAAATTCATTCGCTTCAAACACATCCTCGTCGATGGCTTGACCCAGCACAGCGACGCTGTCTTCCCTGACTTGCCAATCGGCGAGGGAGACCGCGTCCTGGATGTCGGCTGCGGCTTCGGCGACACCGCGATGAAGTTCGCCGATATGGTTGGACCGGACGGATCGGTCATCGGCGTCGATTGCTGCAGCAAGTTCTTGGACTATGCGCGTGACGATGCCGCCGGCATCGCCAACCTCTCCTTCTTGCGCGCCGATGCCGAGGTTGAACTGCCCGACATCGATTTCGACGTCGTCTTCGCCCGCTTCGGCACGATGTTCTTTTCCAATCCCGTCGCGGGCCTGCGCAATATGCGCCGGGCTCTGCGCCCCGGTGGCCGAATGATCCACATCGTCTGGCGGGACCGGAAAGACAATCCGTGGCTATCGATGGCCAAGGATATCGCCCTCGAACATCTGCCAAGCCCGGACGCCGACGCGCAAACATGTGGCCCGGGACCGTTCTCAATGTCCGATGAGAAAACCGTGCGCGCCATGATGAAGGCTGCTGGCTACACCGACATCGCCTTCCAACGGGTCGATGCTCCGGTGCTGATCGGTCGGGACGTCAAAGACGCCATCGATTTCCAACTTGCCATCGGCCCTGCGGGCGAAGTTTTCCGCGAAGCCGGTGCGGAAGCCATCTCCAAGCGCCCAATTATTGAAGCCGCCCTCGCCGACGCCATCGAACGCCAGCGCAATTCCTCCGACGGTATTGTCATGGACAGTTCATCGTGGGTGATCAGCGCGACAAATCCGCTATAACCGACTCGAACCAACAACTCTTAATCAAAGGAGGCTCGCGATGACTACTCATGATGCCCAAAGACTGACCTTCGACAAACCTGGCCGCGGCCGGGTCTACGACAACATTCTGGAGACCATCGGCAACACTCCGTTGGTCCGCATTGGCCGTATGGCCCGCGAGGCCGGCTGCCAGGCCGAGGTGCTGGCCAAGCTCGAATTCTTCAACCCGATCGCCAGCGTGAAGGACCGCATCGCCGTCTCGATGCTGGAGGCCATGGAGGCGGACGGAACCATCGGCCCGGGCAGCGTGATCGTGGAGCCAACATCCGGCAACACGGGCATCGGCCTTGCCTTCGCCTGCGCCGCCAAAGGCTATCGCTGCATCCTCACCATGCCGGACAGCTTCTCGATCGAGCGCCGCAAGCTCATGCGCTTTCTAGGCGCGGAGGTTGAGCTGACGCCGCGCGCCAGGGGCATCGGCGGCGCCATCGAACGGGCCAAGGAAATCATCGCCGCAACCGACAAGGCGGTCATGCCCTGGCAGTTCGGCCACCCTGCCAACCCGGAAATCCACCGACGCACGACCGCAGAGGAAATCTGGCGCGACACGGACGGCGTGGTCGACACTCTGGTCTTGGGCGTCGGTACCGGCGGCACGCTGACCGGCGTGGGCGAGGTCCTGAAATCCCGCAAGCCGGAGATCAAGATTGTCGCCGTCGAGCCGGAAAACAGCCCGGTGCTCTCGGGCGGCGAACATTCTCCGCACATGATCCAAGGCATCGGCGCCGGCTTCGTCCCCGACGTCCTGAACACCGGCCTGATCGACGAGGTCATGCTGGTCAGCAATGAAGAGGCGATGGAGACCGCGCAGAAACTGGCTGTCGCCGAAGGCATCCCCGGCGGCATTTCGTCCGGCGCCGCCCTCGCCTGCGCCCTGCGGGTCGCCGCCCGCGACGACATGAAGGGCAAGACCGTCGTTACGGTCCTACCCAGCTTTGCCGAGCGTTACCTATCCACCGCCCTCTTCGACGGGTACGGCGAGGACTGAACCGAGCTAATGGGCATCGTTCGCTACAGCGAACGATGCCCCGGTCCGCAGTTCAGAATCGCCGCAGCCTCGGTTAATCTCGACCCATGTTAGAAGACACTCAGCGCAGACTCGCAGCGATCGTCGCGGCCGACGTCGTCGGCTATTCGCGCCTGATGGGCGTCGACGAGGCTAAGACCCTCGACACGCTGCGCCGCCATCGCCGCGACCTTATAGACCCGACAATCACCGAGCATCGCGGCCGCATCGTCAAAACCATGGGCGACGGCTTGCTGATGGAGTTTCCGTCGGTGGTCAACGCAGTGAATTGCGCCGTCGGTATTCAGGAAGGCATGGCCCGGCAAAATGCCAACTCTAACGAAGACGATCGCCTCCAGTTCCGCATTGGCATCCATCTGGGAGACATTATTGTCGAGGGCGACGACATCTTCGGCGACGGGGTCAATGTCGCCTCCCGGATCGAGTCGCTGGCCGAACCCGACGGCGTTGCCATTTCCGACGATGCCCATCGCCTGGTGCGCGACCGCTTGGACCTCACCTGGCAAGATGGCGGCGAGCACCAGGTCAAGAACATCGCGCGCGCCATATGGATCTGGCGCTGGCCCTCAAGCGACACGCAGCCATCGCAGGCAGCTCTCGATGCACTGCCTCAGACCGTACCGGACAGCGCCTCGATCGCAGTGCTGCCCTTCGACAATATGAGCGGCGATAGCGACCAGTCCTACTTCGCAGACGGCATCTCCGAAGACATCATCACCGAGCTTTCGCGAACCCCCGGCCTTCTCGTCATCTCACGCAACTCGACATTCACCTACAAGGGCAAATCCGTCAAAACCCAGGAGGTCTGCAGCGATCTGGGCGTTCGCTACGTGCTAGAAGGCAGCGTGCGCCGGGCTGGGTCCCAAGTTCGCGTCTCCGCTCAGCTCATCGATGGCCGTTCCGGCGGGCACATCTGGGCGCAGCGTTACGACCGTGCGCTCAACGACATCTTCGCCGTCCAGGACGATGTCACGGCCAAGATCGTCGAGGCCCTTGAGATCAAACTTTCCGCATCGGACTCAAAGCTGCCGCCGCGTGCGGAAACCGACAGTCCGGAGGCCTATGACTGCGTGCTGCGGGGCCGCGAGCAATACAACAAATTCTCCAAGGAGGGGCATGCGAAGGCGAAGGCCCTCTATGAGCACGCGCTCGAACTCGACGAAAACTACGCCGCCGCCTATGCGAGCCTCGCCCACATATACATTCATGAGTGGCTCTTTGGGTCGCGCGAGGCCTTGGAAAGGGCCTCCGAATTGGCCGAACGCGCGAAACTGCTCAACCCCAACCTCTCGCTGGTCTATATGGCGCTAAGCGGCGCGAACCTGTTCAGCAGACAGCATGACGAGGCTATAGAGGACGCACGAAAACTGATCGAGATCGAGCCGGGTAGCGCAGACAGCTATGCCAACCTTGCCGGCACCGTGATGTTCGCGGGCGCCCCGGATCAGACCGTCGCGTTGATCGAAAAGGCCGTGCGCCTCAACCCGTTCTATCCTGCCTATTACGATATCTATGTCGGCCTGGCCCATCTGATCCTGGGCCAAGCCGAAGACGCGATCGAGGCGCTGAACCGAAGTATCGTCCGCAATCCCGATTCCATGTACGCCCACATCTATCTGGCCTCGAGTTACGGCCATATCGGCGACCTGAAAGCCGCGCGCGCTTCGTTTTACGAGGCAAAACGGCTCTTTCCAGACTTGTCGGCCCAATGGTTCGAAACGTACCTGCCGTTCAAAAACCCTAAGGACGCCCAGTCCTTGCAGGAAGGCTTGAAGAAAGCTGGCCTGGCACCTGAACTTGAGACGATGGGGCCGCGATGATTGGCATTCACATCTTCTTGTGCAGGGCCCATTCCAGGGAAAATGTGAGCTTCCCCACTCGCGCGGCGGATGCAATTCCCGTAAAAGCGCGCCTCCTTATGAACGAGTAGAACACTTCGCAGAAACATGACCCTCGGTTCACCTTTGAAAATCGGCGATTGGACCTTCGATCCTGCCCGGCGGCAACTTTGCCGTGGCACGATCGAATGTCGAATCTCGCCCAAGGCATCGTCGGTGCTTTCCGAACTGGCCCGCGCCGACGGCCATGTTTGCACACGGCAAGAGCTGCTGGATGCCGTCTGGCCAGACGTAACGGTCGGCGAAGAGGTGCTGACCCACGCGATCTCTGAGCTTCGCCGCGCCCTGCGCGACCGGAAGGGCGGGGCGCGCCATATTGAGACAATCGCCAAGAGCGGTTATCGCCTCGCCTGCGCGGTGCGCCCGGTTGGCGATCACGCGATGATGTCGCCGGCGCTTATGGAGGTACTGCCGCCGGCTCTATCGCTCGATCATTACACCACCTATCTGGCCGCCCGCCGCGCCTTTGCGCGTGGTGGCCGAACGGCGGCGTCAAAGGCCATCGACCTGCTGCGCGACGTCGGCCATTCCGACACTGGATTCGCCCCCGCCTCGGCGCAGCTGGCGACCGCACTGGTTTATCATGCCGATTTCTATGGCGACGCCGATATTCGATTGCAGGAAGCGCTGATCGCCAGCCGCAATGCCCTGGCAATCGATCCGAAATGCACTGAGACGCTCTGCGCCCACGGTCTCGTCATGTACAGCACCGGCAAGATTGAACTGGCCAAGCGCGCCTTCGCAGCGGCGCTGACCATCGACCGGAATTCGTTCGACGCCCACTACCATCTCGGCCGGCTCTGTCTTTGGTCGGGCGAATACGAGGCCGCCGTCTGCCTGCTGGATCAGGCGGCGCGTCTGGGCGGTGACGACTACCACGCCCACCATCTGGCCGCCTCCGCCCTCATGGCCTTGGGCCGCTGTCGCGAGGCGGACAGCAGATACTACCGGGCGCGGATCGCCCTCGATCTAAGCTGCCACCTAGCCGATTCCAGTGTCCGAGGCCTCGTCGTCGCGGTCGCCTGCAATATGGCAACCGGAAACGCGACCCGCGCTGCGGAGTTGGCGGACGAGGTCGCCTCCAGGCCCGATCCTGCACCGCGCGTGCTCGCCGTCACCTTCGCCCGCGCCGGCATGGTGCCCGAGGCGCTGGACATGCTGGAACACTGCGCCGATGAGGGACCGCGCCTCTTCGGCTGGATCGGCGCGGACCCAGCCTTCATCGCCATGCAGACCGAACCGCGCTATCAAAGGCTTGAGCGCACGCTGGCTCATTAGAGGGCAGCTTCATCGGTCACCGATCAGTTCATCCAGGCCTACTCCATCGCCCCAGACCTGCAACCGACAGTCAGAAACGCGCACATAGTCGCAAGCCGGTGACTTCTGGACCTGGGAATGCGCCAGCTCGGTTGCGCAGCAACTCTCTGCAGGTAAACCGATGTCGGATTGCCTTTGAGCGCTAGAAGCGCCGAGAGCGGTTGACTAGCGTAGGTGTGGTCAACCGCTTCGGGAAACTGGTCTTACTCCGGGACAAGCTCACCAGGCAGAGAGTTCACGGTCATCGTATCGCGCGGTTGGAAGTGGATGACCGACCGGATGGACTCGCCGGCTTTCAAAAGGTCGAAGGCCGTGTTGATCTGGTTGTGGGTCATGTGGTGGGTGATGTAGGGATCGACGCTGAAATCGCCGCGCAGCCATTCATCGACCATGCCGGGCAGCTGGCTACGCCCCAGAACGCCGCCAAAGGCCGTCCCGCGCCAAACCCGGCCGGTGACAAGTTGGAAGGGTCGCGTTGAGATCTCCTGGCCCGCCCCTGCTACGCCGATCACGGTGCACTCGCCCCAGCCCTTATGGCAGGCCTCCAGCGCCGAACGCATCAACTCCACATTGCCGACCGCCTCAAAGGTATAGTCCAGGCCGCCATTCGTCATCTCGATCAGCACTTCGTGGATGGGGGCATCATGGTCCTTGGGATTGAGGCATTCCGTTGCCCCAAGCGACTTCGCCAGTGGGAACTTGTTCGGGTTGATGTCGATCCCGATGATCCGCGAGGCTCCTTTCAGCACGGCACCCTGGATCACGGCCATGCCCACGGCGCCGAGGCCAAACACGGCGACCGTCGCGCCTTCCTCGACCTTGGCCGTGTTGCGCACGGCCCCGATCCCCGTCGGTACGGCGCAGCCCATCACGGATGCCTTAGACAACGGAGCCTCTTTTGAGATCTTGGCCACCGAGATCTCAGGCAGCACGGTGTATTCGCTGAACGTGCTGGTGCCCATATAGTGCAAGATCTGCTTGCCCTTATAGGAAAAGCGCGAAGTTCCGTCCGGCATGACCCCCGCGCCCTGGGTGGCACGAATGGTCTGGCAGAGGTTGGTCTTGCCGGATTTGATGTAGGGGCATTCCGGGTCTTCCGGCACATAGAGCGGGATGACATGGTCGCCCGGCTTGACCGATGTCACGCCCTTGCCGACCTCTTCGACGATCCCGCAGCCTTCATGGCCAAGAATGCATGGGAACAGACCTTCAGGGTCTTCGCCCGACAAGGTGAAGACGTCCGTGTGGCAAAGGCTCGTCGTGACGATCCGAACCAGGACTTCGCCGTCCTTCGGGCCTTCCAGGTCGATTTCCTCGATCTCAAGCGGTTGGTTTGGGGCCCACGCAATGGCGGCTCTGGTCTTCATTCTCTTCCTCCCTCAGGGTCGCAAGGTTCAGTGCAAAAGATGGCGGTCGGCCCGGTCCTCAAGATCGAAAACCGGGTCGAGGCTGAGGACGAGTCTGGTCTCGCCCATGGCTTCAATCGGCGGCGATCGGTAGCGCAAGCCGGATTTGGGGGTCTCTGGCCAAAGCGCCCCGCGCAGCACGATCGGTGAGCCCGTAGGCACGGTGACTACCTGTTGTAGCTCGGCACCGTCGGTCGAAATGCCGTACTGCGTACCTGTCCCGCGATAGGTGCAGACCAAACGCGCGGTCACCGCGTCGATGCGGAGCTCTTGGCAGTCGTTGCGCGTGATGACGTCCAACCGCAGCCGCAGATACGGCGCCTCCATGACGGCGGCGAACATGGCTGCCTGTGCGGCAATATCGTCGACCAGCATCCGGCGCTCTTCGCACGCAGGCAGGCCCGACACCACAACGAGTTGGGATACCGCGTCATGGACCGCATATGGGCGCAGCACGATGCGCGATCTGGGCAAACGGTCCGGCTGCTGTTCGTCGATCCAACGCTGAAAACTGTCAAGCGGCTGGCGCTGCCAGATGGCCGCCGCACAACCCTGATGTTGGATTGCCGACAATCCCCTTGGAGTTGTCGCAACGCGGACGCCGACGGCCGCGTCGTCAACAACCTCACCTGCGAGGTTCATGCATCTTTCTCCAAGGGATGTCATGCGAGTCACGCAACTTACGCAGTTACTAGACGAATGCAACACCGATGGTTACGTATGGCCCACGCTCGGAGAAGAAACGCCTATGAAGCGCAACAGCCGCCTGTCTCTGGCCCTACACACCCTCAGTCACATGGCTGGCGATCCGGACCGCGTACAAACATCCGCCGACATCGCTGACCATGCGGGAACGCACCCGGTGGTGGTCCGCCGGGTCTTGGGACGGCTCCGCGAAGCCGGGCTGCTCACCTCAGAGAAGGGACATGCCGGCGGCTGGCAACTGGCGCGCAAACCGGAAAGCATCACCCTGGCGGACGTCTATCTCGCGCTCGACGAAAGCTATATCGCGACCGACAACGACGATCATTCTTCCGCGTGTTCGGTAGAACATGCTCTGCAGCGTCGCGTCTCCAGAGTTATGGAGGAGATCGAACAGAGCCTGGTCAAGCGGCTCGGCGAGACGACCATTTCCGATGTCCGCGGAGGGTAGGAAAAGGTCACCAGACTTGTGCTTGGCAGCCAATCACCAGGGCTAGCTTACAACAGTCAGCCAGCCTTTCGGACAGCGCCGGCCTTAGGTCCACTTTAACTGCCTGCTTTGCTCTGCGCGCAGCGCTCTAAGGCGGCCGAAGGTCAAACGTCAGCGGCAACGTTCAGCATCTGCAGGTCAGTTGGCCCAGGCTTCACGCCTGCCGCGGTTAACATGGCATCGACCTGTCCACGATGGTGTGTCTGATGGTTCACCATATGGACAAGATTGAATCCAAGCTTCGTCTCGACCGCCTCTTCCCCGCGGGTCCAGAAGATCGAACGCGCGAGATCCGCTTCGCTAAGACCGTCGGCCCATGCAACCAACTCGTCATCGAGTGCGGCACGCTCGCGACCATAGGATATCCACTTGCGGGGGGTGTCCGTGTAGGGATGCCGGCTACCGATCTCCAAGACCATTTTCTCGTTTCCGGCAAAGCGGGCAAGCCAGATGCGATCATCCCAAAGGATGTGATTTAGCGTCTCGGCGATCGAACGAAAGAACGCGCCTCGATCGCGCCAGCGATCTTGGTCGGTCAAGCGGCTTGCCGCCGCCACGACCGATTCGTTTTGCCAGCGATTATAGCGCGCCATTGTCTTGGCAAACTCTAGGGTGATCATAGCGCGTGCTTCGACGGTTTTCCGGTTTGGGCGATGGAGATTTGCAAAAGCTACCATCTCCATCAAACGCAGCGGCGCGCAAAATGAAGAGGGCGCCGATCGCTCGGCGCCCCTCAAATGATCAACCTAGATGGCGTTCAGTTTACCCGCTGGTCGCCACCGGCAGATCGTAGGCCGGGCCCCACTCCGCCCAGGACCGGTCATAGCTGCGCACTTGCGGATAACCCAGCAAGCGCAGCGTCAGGTAGGAATGGGCGGCCGCCTTGCCGTTTTGGCAATGGACGGCGATGTTGTCGTCCGGCGTCACGCCATGGCCGGCGAAGTGCGCCAACAGATCGTCCGCCGACCGCATGGTGCCGTCCTCATTCAGGTTCTGCGCCCACGGGATGCTGATCGCCCAGGGAATGTGGCCCGCCTCGTAGGCCGAGGTCGGCCGCACATCGATGACCACTACGGATGAATCGTTCTGCCGTTCCATCAGCCAGTCGGCTGAGGCCGTGCGGCGCGGCGTCTGGTTGATCGGGAACAGCGCCGGCTCCACCGTCGGCATCTCCGTGCTCACCTCCAGCCCGGCATTCTGCCAAGCCGGGTAGCCACCATTCAGCACACTGACATGGCTGTGGCCCATATATTCCATCAGCCAGAACAGGCGCGACGCATGAAAGCCGCCGCGATCGTCATAGAGCACAACCTGCGTGTCCGTGCCGATGCCGCGCTCGCCCAGCATGTCGGCGATCTCGGCCAACGGCAGCAAATCGCCATCCACATGGCTGACAGGGTTGACGAGGTCATCCGCGCTTAGATGCAACGCACCTGGGATGTGGCCGGCCTCATAGGCCTCCAGCGGCCGGACATCGATGATCCGGACATTCGGGTCCTCCAACATGCCTGCCAAGTCGTCAGACGAGGTCAACAGTTGGGGATTGGCATAGTCGCTGGCGCGGGCGCCGAGCGTGCCGACCAGGACCATCGCCAAGATAAGGGCGCCGATCCGGCTAAGGTGCAAAAGGGTCTGTCTCATTCCACAAATCCTTCCTGATGGAAAAGATCGCATACAGGTGGCGAACCGCCTCTATGCAACGCACTTCATTTCAATTGGGCTGAGCGACGAAGCGCATATAGGGCTTCGGTGCACGCCAACCGGCGGGGAACAGGCTCTTGGCCTTTTCGTCCGAGACGGCCGGCACGATGATCACCTCCTCGCCCTGTTGCCAGTTTACCGGGGTGGCCACGCTGTGCTTTGCGGTTAGTTGCAAACTGTCGATCACGCGCAACACTTCATCGAAGTTTCTCCCCGTGGTCATCGGATAGGTGATCATCAGCTTGATCTTCTTGTCCGGCCCGATGACGTAGACATTGCGAACGGTCGCGTTGTCCATCGCGGTCCGCCCGTCCGCGCTGTCGCCGGCATCTTCCGGTAGCATGCCGTAAAGCTTAGCCACCTTCAGGTCGACGTCAGCGATGATAGGATAGTTGGGCCCGTGCCCTTGGGTCTCCTCAATATCCCGTGACCAGCGGACATGCGCGTCCACCGGATCGACGCCAAGGCCCAGGATCTTCACATTGCGCTTATCGAACTCCGGCTTCAGTGACGCCATGGCGCCGAGCTCGGTCGTGCAAACCGGCGTGAAGTCCTTCGGGTGGGTGAACAAGACCACCCAGCCGTCGCCGGCATAGTTATAGAAATCCAGCATGCCTTCGGTCGAATGCTGGGTGAAATTCGGGGCCGTGCTGCCCAGTTTCAGTGTCATCTCTCATCCTCACTCATCTATCTTCTCGACCGCACGCGCCTGCTTGCGCGCACAGTCTGGTTGCGTTTGGCTGCCATCGAATGCCGCCAGGTACGGAAGACCCAGGGGTCATCCTCACCTCGCGAAATCGCCATCGCCTTATGGAAAGCCGACTATCGGCAGCGCGTCAGCCCGCGCCGCGACAGATGCGCGGCTCGGCCCGAGCTGGGTGCAATAGACCCGAGGCCACATTCAAAAACCTGAAGAAAACAGACTGAATTTCTGAAGATCGGGAACTCGATCGGCGGCGTCTTTGCGCTCCGGTCGTCTTCGTCTAGTTTGCCGTCACGCAGCAAGACAGGGAGAAAATCGGTGAGGGCGGTTCGTTTTCACGAATTCGGCGGGCCGGAAGTGCTTCGCCTTGACGATGTTGAGGATCCGACACCCGGCCCGGAT
>JBCCER010000140.1:0-11908 GCA_039030175.1 Pseudomonadota bacterium | reverse complement strand
GCCCTGTTGGCGGAGAATAAGTGACGAAAGCGGTGTCCTCACCGGCGACAAATAACGCCCTTAGCCGCGTCGTAACCATCAAGAACGTTCGGGGTCTCCACGCCAGGGCGGCCGCCAAGTTCGTCAAACTGGCAGCGGAATTCGATGCCGATATTCAAGTCAGCCGGAACGGCATGGACGTCGGCGGCCGCTCCATCATGGGGTTGATGATGTTGGCAGCCAGCCCCGGTTGCGACATCACATTAACGGCAAATGGCAGCGATGCGGAGGCTGCCCTCGATGCCTTACAGGCCTTGATCGATGCTAAGTTCGATGAAGAATGAACGACACGGAGCCCGAACCTCCGCACCCGACAGTGAGCAACGGCTCGATGGGCTTGGTGTCTCGCCCGGCATCGCGATAGGCCCTGCCTATCTCGTCGAAGCCGGCGCCGTTCCGGTCCCCGAATACTGCATCCTAGCCGCCGAGGCCGAAGCCGAGCAGACAAGGCTGCAAAAGGCTATGGCCATGTCGGTCAAGCAGATCGACAAGCTGAAAGCCAAGGCCGCTAAACTTCCGGAGGCTGCGGCGGAAGAGTTGACGCTGCTGTTGGATGCGCACCGCTCGATCCTGTCGGGTTCGAGGCTTATTCGCGGTGCCGAGCGGCGCATAGCGGTGGACCGGACGAATGCGGCCCTGGCGGTCCAGCAAGAAATCAACGACATCACGCGCCAGTTCGCGGCGATGAACGATGCCTATCTGGCCGGCCGCGCGCAGGATGTACGCGAGGTGGGAACCCGCCTCATCCGCAATTTGACCGAGGAGAAGTTCCGCGCTTTTTCCGACGTCACACCAGGCAGCATCATCCTTGCCGAAGAGATCACGCCCGCCGACACAGCCCTGATGGACCCCGAGCGGATCGCGGGGTTCGGCACGGTGCTGGGCGGTGCCCAAGGACACACCGCAATCATGGCCCGCTCGCTGGGATTGCCGGCGGTCCTTGGCGTTCCCGGTTTGCTGCCACTTCTCGAACCAGGCCAAACCGTGATCGTCGACGGTCTCGACGGCCAGATCATTATCGACCCGGACAAAGCGACGCTGACGGAGTTCCGGGCCAGAAAGAAATCGCTGGACGCCGACCGCAAAAGGCTGGGCGCTCTCGTCGATTTGGCCCCCAGTACCCGCGATGGAGAGCTGGTCGGCCTCCACGTCAATCTTGAGCTACCCCGCGAGGTCGAAACCGCTCGCCGATTGGGCGCAGACAGCGTCGGCCTGCTGCGGACCGAGTTCATGTTTATGAACCGGAGCGATTTGCCCAGCGAGGACGAGCAGTATGAGTCTTTAGCCCATGTTGTCTCTGGCATGGACGGCAAGCCGGTAACGATCCGCACTCTCGACATCGGCGGCGATAAGCTGGCCTCCGCGCTGGGCCGCTATTTCACCGAGGCCACCAACCCGGCCCTGGGCTTGCGCGCCATCCGCCTGTCTTTGCGCGACAAGTCTTTGTTGAACACCCAGCTTGCGGCCATTTTGCGCGCGGCCGTGCTGGGGCCGGTGCGCGTCCTGCTGCCCATGATCACAGACGCCGGCCAAGTCAAAGCCGTGCGTAAAGCCATGCATGTGGTCGCGCGACGTTTGCGCCGCAAAGGCGTTCAAATTGCCGAGGAACTGCCACCCATCGGGGCCATGATCGAGATTCCCGGCGCAGCACTGAACGCTTTGGCGCTGGCCGACTGCTCAGACTTCCTGGCCCTCGGCACCAATGATTTGGTCATGTACACCTTGGCGATTGATCGGGGCGACGACCAGGTAGCAGCTTTGTACGACCCGCTACACCCATCCATCCTTAGACTGATCGCCCTTACGGTCGACGCTGGCGACCAGATGGGCATTCCGGTTAGCCTATGCGGCGAAATCGCCGGCGATCCGAGATTCACAGCTTTGCTGTTGGGTCTAGGTGTCCGTGACTTGTCGATGTCGCCGGGCAGTTTGCTTAGCGTCAAACAAAGGCTGATGGCGCTGGATATGGAGGCCGCAAAGGAACGGGCAAAGGTGGTACTCGCCCAGCACGATCCTGGCCGTATTGCCGCTCTGGTCGATGATTTCAATGAGATCGCCTGAGCGCAAGGCCGCCAAGACAATATAAAGATATCTTTATGCTTGCTAGATTGGCGGCGTACTGATACACGGGCGTCCAATCGCAAGCGACCGCCGAAACGCCGGTTGTTTCTCACCCCCAGTCATGATGATGGAGCCCTCAGGACCCATGCCCGAAGCCGTACTTTCCGACTACAAGGTCGCCGACCTCTCGCTCGCCGATTGGGGGCGCAAGGAAATCGCCATCGCCGAGACCGAGATGCCCGGCCTGATGGCGCTGAGGGCCGAGTATGGCAACGCGAAACCGCTGTCTGGCGCCCGCATCGCAGGCTGCCTGCACATGACCATTCAGACCGCCGTCCTGATCGAAACCCTGATCGCGCTGGGCGCGGAGATCCGCTGGTCGTCCTGCAATATCTTTTCCACCCAGGACCATGCCGCCGCCGCCATCGCGGCCGAGGGCATCCCCGTCTTCGCGTGGAAGGGCGAGACGGAGGAGGAGTTCTGGTGGTGCATCGACCAGACCATCGAGGGGCCGGACGGCTGGCGCCCGAACCTGATCCTGGACGATGGCGGCGACCTGACCGCCGTCATGCACGACAAGTTCCCCGAGCTGATGGACGATGTGCGCGGTCTCTCCGAGGAGACCACGACCGGTGTACTGCGGCTCTACGAAATGGCCAAGGCGGGCACGTTGCTGGTCCCGGCCATCAATGTGAATGACAGCGTCACCAAGTCGAAATTCGACAATCTCTATGGCTGCCGTGAAAGCCTGGTCGATGGCGTCAAGCGCGCCACCGACGTTATGATGGCCGGCAAGATCGCCGTCGTTGCCGGTTATGGCGATGTCGGCAAGGGTTCCGCCGAAAGCCTGCGCAGCCAGGGCGCCCGCGTGGTGGTCACCGAGATCGACCCGATCTGCGCCCTGCAGGCCGCCATGGAGGGCTACGAGGTCGCGACCATGGACGATGCCGCGCCCGTGGGCGACATCTTCGTCACCTGCACCGGCAATGTCGACGTCATCACCATCGACCATATGCGCGCCATGAAGGACCGCGCCATCGTCTGCAATATCGGCCATTTCGACAGCGAAATTCAGATCGACGCGCTGCAGAACTACCCGTGGGAAGAGGTCAAGCCCCAGGTCGACGAGGTCGTGTTCCCGGATGGAAAGCGCCTTATCGTTTTAGCCAAGGGGCGTCTGGTGAATCTCGGCTGTGCCACTGGCCACCCGAGTTTCGTGATGTCGGCGAGCTTCACCAACCAGGTCCTGGCCCAGATTGAACTATGGCGGAACCACAAGAACTATGACCGCGAGGTCTATGTTCTACCCAAGCATCTGGACGAAAAGGTCGCCGCCCTGCATCTGGATAAGCTGGGCGCCAAGCTGACCAAGCTGACCGACAAGCAGGCCGACTATATCGGCGTGAAGACGCAAGGGCCGTTTAAGGCCGAAGCCTACCGTTACTGATCGCCGGATAAACCTGACCGCACACGGCTTGCTACAGCCGTGTGCGCAAGGTCCAAAGTTCGGGGAAGAAGGCCTGATCGAGGGCCGTCTTCAGATAGGCGACGCCCGCCGATCCGCCTGTGCCACGCCGGTGGCCAATGATGCGCTCGACTGTTTTCATGTGGCGAAAGCGCCATTGCTGGAAACTGTCCTCGACATCGACCAGTTCCTCGGCGAGTTCGTACAGGTTCCAATGGTCGTCCGGGCGACGATAAATCGCCAGCCACGCGTCCTCGACCGCAGGATGCGGCCTGTAAGGCTGGCTCCAGTCTCGGTCGATCACCTCGGCCGGTAACTCGATCCCGCGTCGCGCCATCAACAGCAGGCTCTCGTCATACAGGCTCGGTGCTGTCAGCGCAGCCTCCAACGTGCCATGGATGTCCGGCCGGTGGCGGTGCGGTTTCATAAAGGCCGCGTTCTTATTGCCCAGTTTGAATTCCAGCGTACGGTATTGGTAGGACTGAAAGCCAGACGACTGGCCCAACAGGTCGCGAAACTTCAGATAGTCGGCTGGCGTCATGGTGGACAGTACGTCCCAGGCCCCGATCATCTGCTCTTGGATTCGCGACAGGCGGGCCAGCGCCTTGAATGCATGGCGGGGCTCGTCGGCGCGGATATGGTCCATCGCCTCGTCCAGCTCGTGAATCATCTGTTTGATCCAAAGCTCCTGCACCTGATGGATGATGATGAACAGCATCTCGTCATGCTGGTCCGACAGACGATGCTGGGCATCCAAGAGCTTGTCCAGCCCCAGATAGTCGCCATAGCTCATCTGCCGGTCGAATTCGGTGTGGACCGCCTCGCCGGCGGTCCGGTCTCGGGGGCTGCCGCTCTCGGTCATCGATGGGTTCCCTTCGCACAAAGGCCTGACGTTGAGCCATTGTGTGCCTAGACTGGCGCGCACCCAAGTTCGAATGACCTGCCTTCTGCCATGCCCCTCGATCTAGCGTCACATTTCAGCCGATTTCGCGGCGCCGACCCCGACCGCTTGCACTTCGCCGCCCACAGCCACCATTACTGGCCGGACGTGACGTTCGGGGCTCAGCAACAAGCCTGGCAAGACGCGGCGCGCCACGCCGACCGCAAATGGGCGCCGCTGTTCGAAACGGTGGTGCCGAGCGTCAAAAATCATCTCGCCCGTCTCCTGTGCCTTAGCGACCCGTCGAGCTTGGTCTTCGCCTCCAACACGCATGAGTTGCTGGTGCGTTTGCTTTCCTGCCTGCCCACAGATAGACCGCCGCGCATTCTGACCAGCGACGGCGAATTCCACAGCTTCACCCGGCAAACCAAGAGACTGGCCGAAGAGAACTTGATCGAGCTGCGCGAACTTCCCGTCGATTCGATTGTGGATCTCGAAGACAGATTGGCCGACGCCGTCAAGGGGTTCGGACCCGACATGGTCTATCTCAGCCATGTCTTCTTCAACTCCGGACGGGCGCTGCCCTCGCTCAGCGCAATCGTCAACGCCGTCCCGAGCAAGGAGGCGTTCCTGGTGATCGACGGCTATCACGCCTTCATGGCAAGGCCGGTCGATCTGGCGCCCGTCGAAGACCGGCTGTTCTACATCGCCGGCGGCTACAAATACACCATGGCCGGCGAAGGCGCCTGCTTCATGCATTGCCCGCCAGGCTATGGCCCGCGCCCGCGCAACACCGGCTGGTACGCCGCCTTCGGCTCGCTGGACCAGGCCCAATCCGGCGTGCCTTACGCCAAGGATGGCTGGCGCTTCATGGGCGCTACCTTCGACCCGACAGCCCTTTATCGGCTGAATGCGGTGCTGGGGTGGCTCGCCGAGCAGGGGCTAACGCCCGGCGACATCCACCGTCACGCGACCGAACTTCAAGAGCTGTTCATGGCCGGGCTATCGGCTCTCAACCACCCGGTACTGGCCGCCGACCGGCTTGTCGTGCCGCTGACCGACCAAAATCGGGGCAATTTTCTCACCTTCGAAAGCGAAGACGCGGCGGCAACGCAGGACCGCCTGGGTGAAGCCAACATCATCACCGATGTCAGGGGCACCCGGCTGCGCGTCGGCTTTGGCATTTATCAAACAAAGGACGATGTCGATCGTTTGCTGAACCGCCTTTCAGGCCTGCCCACCTAAACCGTTTGCCTGGCGAAACAATTCTAGTATGGTCCCGCCGGCTCGCCCACGGCCGGCGACGCACAGCAGGACCCGTAGCTCAGCTGGATAGAGCGCTGCCCTCCGAAGGCAGAGGTCACAGGTTCGAATCCTGTCGGGTCCGCCAGATTTTTCAAAGATTTGCCGACAATCCCGTAATCGCTCTGGATCGAAAGGTACCATATAGGTATCGAGACGAGCGCAAACTTGGTGTGCCTGTATGCGAGGCGCAGCCTCTGGGCAGAGTCGCGACGCGATGGGCTGGTTCTTCGTGAAGAACCAGTGTGCGTTGAAAGACCGTTGAAACCCTGGTTCATCTCACAGTTCTAAGTCATTTAATGGTGGGTCGCCCCCCTGCACCGGCTGTATCAAGTGCTTGTCGGCCTTCAATCGGAGTTAGCAGGTGCCGATCGACAATGAGTAGGCACCTCACAATACCATCGGTCTGTCAGTTTGTGTTGGTTTGGGTCGTGCGCTCTGGAGAGATTTGCGGAGAGCCGGCGACCGGATCGGTGAAGACTCGGGCGTTAATCGCGTAAACCGACGCCAGCATCTCGGGCGTAACCACCTCAGACGGTTTCCCGCGGAAACACAAGCGGCCGTCCTTCATGACTACGAGATGACTGGCGAAACGAGCCGCCTGCCCGATGTCGTGCAGAACGACGACGACCGTCCGGCCGCTGGCCGCGAGATCGGCCAGCAGTTCGAGCGTGTCGTACTGGTAGCGAATGTCCAGGAACGAGGTCGGTTCATCGAACAGCATCACCGGCGTGTCCTGGGCCAGGCACATGGCAACGAAGGCGCGCTGGCGCTGGCCACCCGACAGCTCGCTGAGGCGGCGATGCCGATATTCGACGATGCCGGCACGCTCAAGGGCCGCCTGTACGGCCTCCCGATCGCCCGCGCGCCGCATGCCGATGAGATTCTGATATGGGGCGCGGCCGTAGGAAACCAGCTGCTCCACGCGAATGGCCGGGGGCACGCCTGGCGTTTGAGGCAAGAGGGCCACCCGGCGCGCGATGTCGCGACGGCGCGTTTTCGAAATATCGCGGCCATCGATTTTGACCGCGCCGCCCCTGAGCGGAAGCAGCCCCGCCATGGCCGAAAACAGGGTGGATTTACCGCACCCGTTGGGGCCGATCAGCGCCGTCATCTCCCCGGCGGGCACTGACAGGGTAATGTCCTGCAGCGCGAAGTCGCGATAGCCGGCCCGGACCGAGACGAGGTCAATGGTCATCGTTTTGTGACGTCATCATTGCCCGCAGTCGTTCGACAGGTCATTCGACGGTACGCCCGCGGTTGCTCAGCAGAATGAAAACGAAGAACGGGGCGCCGAACAAGGCGGTGAGGATGCCGGCGGATACCTCGATCGGCGGCGCGATCGCCCTTCCGGCGGCGTCGGCAAGCACCACGAGGGCCATACCGGTCAGCAGGGCCGTCGGCATCAGCGCCCGGTGGTCGCCGCCGACCAGCTGGCGAGCGATGTGCGGCGCCATCAGGCCGACGAAGCCCAGCGCGCCCACCGAAGCCACCGACACCGCCGCCAGCGCGGTTGCGAGGGCTAAGAGTAACGGTCGTTCAAAACGGATCTCAACGCCCAGACCCCGGGCGGGCCCATCGCCCAAGCGGATCAGATCCAGCCGATAGCTGAGGGCGAGCGCAGCGACGCTGAGCGGCAGCAAGAGAGGCGCCGCGATTGAAACATCTTCCCACCCCCGGCTCCACAACGACCCGGTCATCCAAACGAGCGGCGTGGAAAACTGGTAGGTCGGCGAGGTGACGAGAATGTAGTCGACGCCGGCATCGCACAGAAAACCCACGGCAATACCGATCAGTGCCAGCCGCGACGGGCTGACGGCGCGGCCCAGCCCGCCGAGATAGACGAATGCTGCCGCCGCAAACCCGCCAACGACCGCGTAGGCCGGCAGCCAGGTCAGCGAGCCGCCGGCGATCACGGCAACGCAGACCGCCAAGGCGGCGCCGGAGTTGATCCCAATGATCTTTGGGCTGGCCAGCGCATTGCGCAGCAACGCCTGGATAATCGATCCGGAAAGCGCCAAGGCGCCACCCGTCAGTAGCGCCAAGCAGGTGCGCGGCAGGCGGGAGTTCAAGACGATGAAATCCTGGCGCGGACCGTCGAGGCCGAACAGGGTGTTGGCGATCACCGACCACGGAATGGCAACCGCGCCGGCGGAAATCGACCAGACCGAGGCCAGGCAGACGATCGCGACCAGGCAAGTCAGCACGATGCCGGTTCGGGTTCTGAGCGCGCCTACAGTCACTCCAGCGCCTCGTTGAAGAGTGCGAGGTACAAGAAATAGGGGGCACCGATGAGGGCCGCGACGAGGCCGATGGGTGTTTCGGCCGGCGTGGTGAGCCATTTGGAGAGGCCGTCGGCCACGAGCATCAAGGCGGCCCCGATGGCGGCGCTTGCCGGTACCAGCACGCGGTGATCGCTGCCGAACATGGCGCGCGCCACGTGGGGCACCACCAGACCGACAAAGGCAATGGGACCGGCGACCGTAACGCTGGCCCCGGCCAGCGCGGCGGCGGCAATCGCGCCAAGCAGCAAGGTTAGGCGCGGGTCGCTGCCAAGGCCGCGTGACGAGGCGTCACCCAACGACATCAGGTTCAGCCGATGGGACAGCAGCAAGACCGCGACCGTGCCGGCCAGGCACCATAGGGCCAAGGGGCCGGCATCGTGCCATCGCATATCGCCGATGTCGCCAACCGTCCATCGCACGACGCTGCGCGCGAGATCGTCTTCGATGGTGTAAGAGAACCGTACGGCGGCATAGGAAAAGGCCCCGACCGCCACGCCGCCGAGCACCAGGCGCATCGGGTCGATCCGGCCTTGAAAGCCGCCGGCGATGGCGAAGGTCACGACGCCGGCAAGCAGCGCCCCGGCGGTCGCCATGGCGTCAAGGGTCAGGCCCGTCGCGCTCGGAAAGGCAAGTGCCACCACCAGACCCAGGGCAGCGCCCTGATTGATGCCCAGAATGGTGGGTGACGCCAGCGGATTGCGCGTGACCGCCTGCAACACCAAACCGGCCAGCGAAAGATTGACGCCAAGCAGCATGGCGACGGCACTGCGCGGCAGCCGCACGTCGCGCATCGTGACAACGCCAATATCGTCGACCGCGCCAGAGCCGGCGATGAGGGCCACGAGATCTTCGAGCCCAACGTCCGACCGGCCCCCCGTGCCGATCGAGAGCAGTCCACCGGCGATGAGGGCTATGACAATAAGGGCGATGCCGCCGAAGCGCATCGTCCTCGATTCGTGCTGCTCAGCTGCCGTCGTCATTCACGCCCAGGATGTTCACCAGGTCCGCGGCGGTCAACTCAGCGGCAACGACGCCCCGCAGACGCGACCAGTTGTTGGCGGTGACGTAGTGCACATTTTCATCGCCGACCGCTGCGAGGGCCTCCCACAGCGGCTCGCCGTGCCAGGTGTCCGTCAATGACGGGTCGGTGTACTCGCCGAGAATCAGAATGTCCGGGTTGAGTTCGGAGAGCTGTTCCAGCGTTGTCTCGATGTAATTCGTCTCGTAAACCCCGCCCTCGCCCGGAACCATGTTCGAGGAGAAGCCGAACATCTCGAGCAGCGAACCGTTATAGGAAACGGGCGAATGCAGATAGAGACCCTCGGCGTTGACGACCCCGAACTGGGCAGCCACGTTTTCCGCGTGGGGCGCGATCTGCGCGACATAGTCTTCCATCGTGGCGTGGTGTTGATCCAACCGCGCAGCCATTTCGTCAGGCCGACCAATGGCCTCGCCGATGACGGTCATCTGCGCAACCGAGTCGTGGTAGTTGCCACCGAGGCTGTCCAGAACGATGGTCGGCGCGATCTGCGACAGCGTTTCGTAAGCCGTCTCGTGACGCGTCGTATCCGCGATGATGAGGTCCGGCTGAAGCGATGCGATGATTTCAAGGCTGGGCGTCCGGCGTGTGCCGACCGATGTCCAGTCTTCGCCGATAACGTCGCCATAGACCGGCATCACCCGGTCGCGGTTGTTGTCGTCGGCAATGCCGACGGGAACCATGCCGACCGACGCCAGCGCATCGATAAAGCTGAACTCCAGCACCACGATTCTCTCCGGGTTGTCCGGAACATCAGTGACGCCGAGATCATGCGTAATCTCAGTGGCGGTAACTTGCGATGCGGATGCCGTAGCGATTGCCAGGATCGACAAGCCGGCAAAACGAGCAAAGACCATGGCCTGTACCTCTTCAGGGTTTCCAGATGGACGGGAAGGATGTGCAATGAAAAGGACGTATAAAGCGATTGCGGCCGATTTGCGAATAAGAATCATACGCAATCGCACAACCGCGTGGCGAGCCCCAGGCGCGCGAGTGAATCGCCGGCCTCTGTTCCGATCCACATAAGGGGCGGCAGCAAGGATCTTGAGGTTTCCACTTGAGGTGATATGGATGGGGAAGCTCCGGGCCGTGATACCGACATTTGGCTCCAGCCATTAACAAAACCTTGGGTGGAGGGCTCCATGAGCGTGTCGCGCTGTCGCAATTTTCAAGACTTCCGGCTGTTGGCCAAGCGGCGCTTGCCTGGACCGATCTTCCACTACATCGATGGCGCGGCGGATGACGAGGTGACCTACCGTCAAAACACGGCCGCCTATGAGCGCTGTGATCTGGTCCCGAACGTGCTCGCCGGCGTCGAAGAGGTCGACATGAGCGTCACGGTCATGGGCCAAAAGTTGGATATGCCGCTCTACTGCGCCCCCACTGCTTTGCAGCGCCTGTTCCACCATGAGGGCGAGCGCGCTGTGGCGGCCGCCGCGCAGAAGTACGGCACGATGTTCGGGGTGTCCTCGCTGGGTACGGTCAGCGTGGAGGAACTGGCCGCCATGGCCCCAGGGCCGAAGATGTTTCAGTTCTATTTTCACAAGGATCGGCGCCTGAACGACGCCTTGCTGGAGCGGGCAAAGGCAGCCGGATTCAACGTGATGGCGCTGACGGTCGACACGAGCACCGGCGGTAACCGGGAACGCGACTTGCGCACCGGCTTTACGTCGCCACCAAAGCTAACGCCGCGCAGCCTCGTCAGTTTCGCGCTTCACCCGATGTGGGCGATCAACTATTTCACCCACGAGAAATTCGACCTTCCGCATCTGTCCGACCATGTCAGCGAGGGAACCAATCTCGCCACCTCGATCGGCGACTATTTTTCCACGATGCTGGATCAATCCCTGAACTGGAAGGATGCCGAAGATCTTTGTGCCAAATGGGGCGGCCAGTTTGCCCTGAAAGGCGTCATGAGTGTCGCCGACGCCAAGCGGGCCGTGGATATCGGATGTACCGGCATCATGGTGTCGAACCATGGCGGGCGCCAGTTGGACGGTTCGCGCAGCCCGTTCGATCAGTTAGCGGAGATCGTCGACGCCGTGGGCGATAAGATCGACGTGATCTGCGAAGGCGGCATCCAGCGCGGCACCCATGTCTTGAAGGCGCTGTCGGTCGGCGCCAAGGCTTGCTCGGGCGGGCGACTCTATCTTTATGCGCTTGGCGCCGCCGGCCAGGCCGGTGTGGAACGGGCCCTGGGCAATCTGCGGGATGAAATCGAGCGGGATATGAAGCTGATGGGCGTTACGCGCGTCGACCAACTATCTCGCGAAAACCTCCGGTTTCATTAAAGCGTTTCTCACGCATCAGCGAAACAAATCCTCTTCAAGCGGTCGCACGAGAGTTGCGGCTGGAAGATGCTTGGAGGGTGGAAGGCCGCGCACCAAAACCACCGGCCGCCCCTCGGAGGCCTGCCCCATCAAAAGCGAGGCGGCCGCCGCGACTTCATCGGCGTGGCCAACGGTCGAGACCCTTAGGTCGCGCCCAAAAAGGTCCGGTTCGCCGCGAAGGTCCATGAAGCTCGCAATGCCCGCGGCGCCGATGGCGACCCCGGTCGTTCCGTTTCGGAAGGGCCGACCGAAACTATCGGCGATGACAACCCCAGGCGCTATGCCGGCAATCGCGGCGATGTCGGCACGCAGTTTGGCGGCTGACTGATCGGGCTGCTCGGGCAGCAGCAGGATCTCCTCGCCGTCGCCTTCGTCCGAATTGGGGTCCAGATTGGATTGATCGATACCGGCCTGCGCCATCACCAGGCCCAGGCGGTGCCGAACGATCAACACGCCGGGCCGCTTGCGAACTACCTCGGTGCTCTCGTCCAAGATTGCTTGAACCAG
>JBCCER010000139.1:0-11979 GCA_039030175.1 Pseudomonadota bacterium | reverse complement strand
GCGTTCCGTCGCTTTGGCGCGTTCATGGTGACGATACCAAGCGCACCCCGGCGCTCGACCGAAACCTCTTCAAAAGCGGTCATACTCGTTCCTTCAGCCAATCCGCGTTGCCTCGAGGGCATTCTCGTCCAGTTCAAACCCAAGGCCCGGCGTGTCCGGCAGAGTGATCCAGCCGTTGGACGATACGGTTAGGGGTTCAGCCATGAAGAAATCCCTCCGCTCCAGGCCCCATTCCGGCGGATCGTATGGGAATTCCAGCCAGGGAGCATCGGCGAGCCCTGCTGTGAGGTGAGCATTCGCCAGGACTCCCCAGCCGTTGGTCCAGGTGTGCGGTGTGAAGATCAAATTACGCTCGGCGGCCGCATAGGCGACATGGCGGAGGCCGGTGATGCCACCGACAAGTGCCGCATCCGGCTGCAAGACATCCAGCGATCCGCGATCCATCAACTCCCGGAACTCGTAAAGCTCACGGTTCATCTCACCGCCGGCGATACGGACATCGAGGGCCTCGCGCAGCTGTCGCATCCCGTCATAGTCAGCACGGTGTAGCGGTTCCTCCATCCAGTAGACGTCGAGCCGGTCCAACTCTCGACCGACCTCCAGCCCGTCTTTGACCGTCCAAGACGGGTATGTGTCCCAGGGCTGGCGCCAGCCTTGATTGCAATCGACCATCAGCGTCAGGCGGTCGCCGACACGGTCGCGGATCGCCTCCAGTGCCTTGATATCGTCGCGCCAATCGCCACGATGAAAGCGCAGCTTCATGGCGCCGAAGCCCTCGCCGAGGTAGCGCTCTGCAACGTCTGCCATCTCCGATGCATCGCGCAGGGTCCCCGAGGAGGCGTACGCGCGAACCCGGTTCGACAGTCCGCCCAAGAGTTTCCAAACCGGCTGGCCGGTTAGCTTGCCAGCGAGGTCCCAGAGGGCCAGGTCAAGCGGCCAGCAACGGCCGTAGTGGAAGCTGAGATTGTCCAGAACGCGCCAATGCCGTTCGATCGCCATCGGATCGTGGCCGATGAACAGATCCTCGTGGCCCTCGAAGCCCAGCATCCGGTCGCCCGAGCCAATCCCTGTGAGCCCCAAGTCCGTCTCGACCTGAACGATCGTGGCGTCGAAATGGGTGCGCGGTTTGCTGTCCCAACTGGCCCGAAACGGGGGATCGAGATCGAGCCTGTGATGGCTGATCCGGATGCCGGTTACAAGCGCGCGATTGGAGGCAACAGGGGTCATGATCGGAACCTGAGGACAAATGCTGCAGCAATCATAGCGCGTCAGCTTTCGCCCAGCACCTTTCGTGCAAATGCGAGCAACTCTACCTCGGTCGGCGCGCGCCAGTTGGAGGCCAGCATAGCCTTATTCTCAGGCCGCCTGATCTGTGCGACCAGGTCTTTGGCATCGATCTCACCAGCGAGGTTAAGGACGTGGGAGAGGCCCACACGACGGAACAGGGCGTCGAAGAGGCCCGGCAGTTCGGCGCCATCTCCGGAACCGCCCATGGCTTTGGCGACCTCACCGAACCGCCCGCCGTCGCCCTGCACGTTCCAGGGCAATGTCGCAGACATGGCACAGGAAACCGCATGACCATGGTGCAGCTTCGCGCGTGATCCCAGAGCGTGGCCAATGGCGTGGGCAATCGCCGTGCCGGCATTGTCGATCGCCGCCCCCGCATAGGCCGCCGCCATCTGCATCGCCTCGCGTGATGCCACATTGTCCGGCTGCTCGACCACAATTGGCAGATGTTCAGCCACCAGCCGGATGGCCGCGAGTGCGAGGACCGAGTTTACGGACGTGGCATTGCGGTTCGTCGCTGCTTCGATTGCGTGAACGAGCGCATCCATGCCGGTCGCGGCGGTGAGAAAGGGCGGCAGACCGATCGTTAGCGCTGGATCGAGAATGATGGCGCGCGGTTTCAAACAGTCACCCCACAGCCACAGCTTCGCCCCAGATGCATCGGCCAGAACGGCTGTTCTCGTCGCCTCCGATCCTGTCCCGGCCGTGGTGGGGATAGCCACAAGCGGCGGCGCGGTTGTCGGTAGGGCGGCGGCGCCTAGCGCGAAGTCTTCCAGCGACAGCGCATGGCGTGCGGCGACCGCAACGGCCTTGGCCAGATCCAAGGCCGATCCGCCGCCGATGCCAACGATAGCGGCAGCGTCAAGCTGCTGAGCAATCGATGCAGCCTGATGCGCCGCCCCGAAAGTCGGGTCGGGCGAGAAGTCGTCGAAAACCGCCACGTCGTACCCGGAAGCGGTCAGCAGTCCGCGTGCCTCATCCGCAAACCCAGCCGGCAGACCAGGATCGGCAATCATAAAGACTGGCTTCGATCGATCAACCAGCCCCTCCACGATGCTGCCGATCTTCTTGAGAGACCCGGGGCCACCCCACAGAGGTGGCACGGGCGAAAGGACATGGCTGCGAGACTCGCCCATGCTCTCAGCTCGCCTCAACCCTAACCCAAATCCGGGTCACCCTGGGGTTCACGGCGCTGCCACTGCGGATGTCGTCAATCGATCAAGCCGGCGCGCCCTCGGTTGCTCTCATCCCGCAGCGAGAAGTCATCGCCGGCAAACTCGGCGGCGTCCTTGGTGCAAAGATAGGCGATCGCCTTCGCGGGCCAATCGGCTGGGATGTGTACCGACGGGTCGAGCTGGCTGACCGGGTTGATTCCGGACTGCTTGATCGCGACCTGCATATCGGTGGCCACGGTTCCAGGGCTGAGACCGACGATGCGGATGCCGTGCTCGGCATACTCCTTATGGGCACAGCGGGTCAGCGACAGGGCGGCAGCCTTGGTCGAGCAGTAGTGGCTCCACCCCTCCATCGCGCCGGTGGCGGCGCCGGAGCTGAGATTGACGATCACCCCGGACCCTTTGGCCTGCATGATCGGCAAGGCCGCCCGCAGCCCGTGATAGACGCCCTTGACGTTGATATCGACAACCCGATTCCACTGCTCCGGATCGCTATCGGTGATGCGAGCGATAGGCTCGATGATGCCGGCATTGTTGACCAGAATGTCCAGGCGACCGAATTCCTGCAGGCACTTCTGCACAGCCGCCGAGACATCATCGTAGCTGCTGACATCGCAAGCGATCGCTACCGCCTTGCCGCCTTCGCCTTGGATCTCCTCGGCGACGGCCTCCGTCTCGCCGACCGACCGGGCCGCAAGAACGACGGATACTCCCTGGCGGGCAAATTCGCGAGCCGCCGCCGCGCCGATCCCCCGGCTGGCCCCTGTTACGATCGCGGCCTGTCCGGCTAATTCACTCATTCTAAGACGTCCTTGTTTCGGATACTGCCCTCCCTGCAGGGACGCAGGCGGGTGCTAACAACAGCTTATAGCACCCGCGAAGAGCAGGCACGAAGACCCCCGATGTGGCATGACGACATTGGGTCGCATTTCCCGCTCTGAATCAGGTTATCGCATTAGGATAACGCTCTTTGGCAACGGCGAAAGCCATCGGTCGATGCGCATATCCCCGACGGACCCATGCTGAAGATCTTGATCGTGGGCGGCTATGGCGGCTTTGGACGCCGCCTTGTCGCGATGCTGTCGAGCGAACCCGAGCTGCACATGATGGTTGCCGGTCGCTCAATTGCCAAAGCTCAAGCTGTCTGTGCCGGCACTACAGCAGCGGCGCTTCAGCCGACCTTGTTTGACCTCAACGGCGATGTCGGCGACCAACTTGCCGAATTGAGGCCAGACATCGTGGTCGACACGGCTGGGCCGTTTCAGGCCTATGGCGCGGACCCATACCGATTAGCGCGCGCCGCTCTTGAGCGAGGTATTGGCTATCTCGATATCGCCGACGGGCGTGATTTCGTGTGCGGGATTGACACGCTGAACGATCTGGCAGCCGCCAACGAGACGTTTGCTTTGTCCGGCTGCAGCACGGTTCCGGCACTCAGCGACGCCGTGCTGCGGGTTCTGGCTGACGGCATGACCGAAACGGACGGTGTTGCAGCCGGCATTACACCGAGCGGCCAGCTCGCCATGGGGCTCAGTGTCATCCAGGCGATCGCCAGCTATGCTGGCAAACCCGTCCAGGTCCGGACCGGCGGGCAAAGTAAGCAACGCCATTGCCTAACCGATGGGCAATGGCATGTGCTGGGCGTGCCAGGCGTCATCCCGCTTGTGCCGCGACGCTTCGGTCTGATTGACGTGCCCGACCTGGAACTGATGCCCAAGCGCCTTCCCGGCCTGGCCTCGGTCGCGTTCGGGGCTGGATTGCGGCCTGCGACGGCGCATTACGCCGTCCGATTGGCTGCCTGGCTGGTTCGCTTGCGGCTGCTGCCGTCTCTAATGCCATTCTCAAGACTGATGCAGCGCTCGGCCCGGTGGATGGCCGGCGGTGAACCGCGCGGGGGCATGTTCGTGGAACTGTCGGGGCGCGATGACAACGGCCCTGCGATCCGTGAGTGGGTGCTGATCGCCGAGGGCGATGACGGCCCGAATATTCCACTGATGGCCAGCGCGGCTTTGATCCTGCGCTGCGCTAGGGGCGAAAGGCCGACGCCAGGGGCCCGACCTTGCCTCGACGAGTTGGACCTCGCCGATTTCGAACCGCTGTTCGGGCGGTTTCAAATCTCCACAGGCATCTGGGAAAGGCGCCAAGCGAAACAGACGCTATATCGCGATCTGCTAGGCACCGCCTATGACCGGCTGCCAACGTCCATCGCCACGACCCACGATGTCAGCGACCAGAAAACCGTCACCGGGCGCGCCAGGGTCGAACGCGGGACAGGGTGGCTCGTGGCTCTCCTAGCACGATTCGTTCGGCTGCCCTCAGCCAGCGACGATGTCGAGTTGACTGTCACCTTTCGGCGCGAAGGCGATGCGGAGATTTGGGAGCGGCGCTATGGCCCAGAACTCATGCGCAGTACCATGAGCGCCGGGCGCGGTACTTGGCGCCATTTGCTCATCGAACGGTTCGGGATCATCGCCTTTGGCTTTGCGCTGACCTCCGACCAAACCGGCCTGAAACTGCATCTCAAGCGATGGTCTCTTGCCGGCATCCGACTACCGCTCTGGCTGGCACCGAAGATCAAGGCGGCAGAAACCGAAATTGACGGGCTCTTTCAGTTCGACGTGTCGGTCTCAGGTCGGTTGATCGGCCAGATCGCCCGGTATCGCGGTTGGCTGGCTTAAGCGGCCGCCTTGCGCGCCGCCCGAGGCTGCCAGGGGTTCAGCTTGATCAACGCGTTGCCGTCGCCATCGAACAGGTGGCACTGATTGGCTGGCAATGAGATCGACAGCGTGTCGTCCACGTCAACGTCCGGCTCGCCGATGGCCTGCAGCACAATCATGCCGTCACCGACGCCGCCGATATGGACGTCGGTCATGCCGCCAAGCCGTTCAACCACCAACGCGGTGCCGGAAAGCACGGCATCGCCGCCGCGTTCGCCAAGAAGCCCATGTTCAGGTCGGATCCCCAGAGTTAGCGACGCACCGACGGAGATGCCCTCGGGGACGACCGGCACAGTGATTGTCGCATCGCCGGGCAGGCTGACAGTCACGCCTTGCTCGCCGATCTCCGTCGCCGTGCACGCGACGAAGTTCATTTTCGGGCTGCCGATGAAGCCGGCAACGAACAGGTTGTTGGGATTATGATAAAGCTCCAATGGCGAGCCGACCTGCTCGACAACCCCATGGTTCATCACCACGATCCGGTCGGCCAGAGTCATGGCCTCGACCTGGTCGTGGGTCACGTAGATCATGGTGGCGTTCAGGTCGTGATGCAGACGCGCAATTTCGACCCGCATCTGTACGCGCAAGGCGGCGTCCAGGTTTGACAACGGCTCGTCGAACAGGAAGACTTTGGGGTTGCGCACGATAGCACGGCCGATGGCGACGCGCTGACGCTGGCCGCCCGACAGTTCGCGCGGCTTGCGACGCAGCAGCGGTTCGAGCTGCAGAATGCGCGCGGCGTCGGCGACCTTGGATTTGATCTCGGCCAGTGGCGCCCTCGCCTGACGCAGGCCGAAGCCCATATTGCGCTCGACATTCATGTGCGGATAGAGCGCGTAGGATTGGAACACCATCGCGATGCCGCGCTTGGCCGGCGGAAGCAGCGAGACGTTCGCGCCGTCGATCTCGATCTCGCCCGAGGTCTGGTCCTCTAACCCCGCAATGATGCGCAGCAAAGTAGACTTGCCGCAGCCGGACGGGCCGACAAAGACGATGAACTCGTGGTCCTTGATGTCGAGGTCGATCCCCTTCAGCACCTTCGTGGTGCCGAAGGACTTGTTGATCGCCTGCAATGTGAGATCTGCCATAGCGAGTCTCCTATAACTCCACCGGCCGGCGCTCGCGGATGCTTTGATCCGCCGCCAGCACGATGGCGAGCGAGCTGACCGCGTCTTCCATATGCGCGCTTAAGTCCACATTGTTGCGAATCGCGTTCAGGAAATAGCTCTGCTCGCGGTCGCACAGCTCTTGATGGTTCGGCTCGTCGGTCATGTCGATGACCTCGTCCTTTTTGATGAGATTGTTGTCGGCATCGATGGCGCCGTGATGGACGAGCAGCGCGTTGGTCTTGGTGTGGGTATCCATGTCAGCGGAGCCGACATCGCTGTCGCCGTCCTGCTTCATGACAATGCTGACCGAGCCTTTCGGGCCGATCACATCCTTCACGAAGAAGGCGACCTCACTCATCATCGGGCCCCAGCCGGCCTCGTACCAGCCGACCGAGCCATCCTCGAAGAAGACTTGCAGGTGGCCGTAATTGTACATTTCCGGCGCCACCTCATCGGTCAGCCGGGCGCCCATGCCGTGTACGCGCACCGGCTTCGACCCGGTGATCTGGCACATCACGTCGACATAATGGACACCGCAATCGACGATCGGCGACAGGGACTGCATCAGGTTCTTGTGCCAAGTCCAGGCATCGCCAGTGCTTTGCTGGTTCAGGTTCATTCGCATGACCGTCGGCGACCCTAGCTGGCTGGCCAAATCGACCAGCTTTATCCAGGACGGGTGGTGGCGCAGGATGTAGCCAACCACCAGCTTACGGTTGGTGCGCATAGCCGTGTCGACGACACGCCTTGCGTCTTCGACCGTTTCGGCAATCGGCTTCTCGACGAAGACATGGGCACCCGCCTCCATCGCAGCGACGGCATAATCGGCGTGGGTGTCGGCCCAGGTGTTGATCGATACGGCATTCGGCTTGGTGGCCTCGAGCGCCTTATAGAAATCGTCAAAGCGCTGATGGCCCTTCAACTGCCCCGGGATCTTTCGGCCGCCCTTGATCGACCGGTTGACGAGACCGCAGATTTCGAATCCGTCCAGCGCCTGATAGGACAGGGCGTGGGACATGCCCATATGGCCGAGGCCGGCGACGAGAACTCTGATCGGGGTGTCACTCATAGGGCTCAGCCTTTCACGGCGCCGGAGGTGATGCCGCGCACCAGCTGGCGCGAGAAGATGGCGTAAAGCACCAGCACGGGCACGATCGCCAAAGTCAGGGCGGCTAAGATGGCGTTCCAGTTGGTTTCGAACTGGCCGATGAATTGCTGGGCGCCCAGCGTGATCGTCTTCGTCTCCTCGCCCGGTGCCAGGATCAGCGGGAACCAGAGATCGTTCCAGATCGGGATCATGGTGAACACGGCCACGGTCGCAATCGCCGGCCGCACCAGAGGCAGAGCCAATTGGAAGTAAATCCGATACTCACTGAGGCCATCGACTCGTGCTGCATCCTTGAGCTCCTTCGAAACGGTGCGCATGAATTCGCTAAGGATGAAGATCGTCAGCGGCAGCCCTTGTGCGGTGTAGACAAGGATCAAGGCCCACAGCGTGTTGATCAGCCCCAGATTGACAACGAGTTCCAGGATGCCAATCGTGCCAAGCCGGATCGGGATCATGATGCCTAGCGCCAAATAGAGCGCCATGAGCGTGTTCATGCGGAACCGATATTCAGCGAGCGCGAACGCGGCCATCGAGCCCGCAACCAAAACAAACAACAACGCGCCCAAGGTAACGATCAGGCTGTTGGCAAAATAGCCAAAGAAGTCGGCGTTTTGCAGGACTGTTTGATACCCCACCAAATCGAACACGCCTTCCCCAATTGGCAGCCCCATCGGATCGCCGAAGATCGCCCGGCGTGACTTGAACGAGTTGATGATGATCAGAACGACCGGGAATACTGACAGCACCGTATAGGCCAACAGAATGCCGTGAGCGGCAAACAGGGTGGGGAGACTGCGACGTGCCTTGTTCACGGGTCCACCCTCACAGCTCGTAGCGCTGAATGCGGCGCTGAATGACGAACAGATAGAGGCAGACGCCGGTCAGAATGATGAGGAACATCATGGTCGCGACCGTAGCGCCCATATAGCGGTCGCCGAGCTGCAGTTGCTGACCGAAGAAGGTGCGATAGAGGAAGGTGCCCAGAATGTCGGTCGAGAAATTCGGACCGGCCAGAGCGCCCTTCACCGCATAGATCAGATCGAAGGCGTTGAAATTGCCGACGAAGGTCAGGATCGAGATCACGCCGATGGTCGGCAGGATCAGCGGCAGCTTGATCTTCCAGAAAATGTTCCAGCCTGAAGTCCCGTCCACATGGGCGGCGTCGATCAGCTCATCCGGAATGGCCAGCAAAGCGGCATAGATCAGCAGCATGGGGATGCCGACATATTGCCAAACGGAGATAAGGGACAGGGTGATCAGGGCGCTGCTTTCAAGGCCAAGCCAGGGCGCGAACAAGCTGCCCAAGCCGATCGCGTCAAGGATGGAGGAGGATACCCCCCATATCGGACTCAGGATCAGTTGCCATACAAAGCCGATGATCACCACGGACAGCAGCGTCGGCATGAACAACAGCGTGCGATAGGTATTTCGCAGCCTGAGGGCCGGCATCGACAACAAGGCTGCCAGCAAAATCCCGATCGGATTTTGAACGACCATATGGATCGCAAACAGGATGAAATTGTTGACGAACGCGTTCCAGAACTGGCTGGACCAGCGCTCGTCGCCGAAGAGCGTTTCGTAATTCTCCGTGCCGACGAAGCTGCGTACGCCATCGCTGTTGGCGTCGAAGAAGCTGAGCCGCAACGTGTCGGCCAGCGGCCAGATCATGAACAACGTGTACACGATCGTGGCGGGCGCCAAGAAGACGATGATGTGGAACCGGAACGGCCGGCGATGGGGGGTGCTCATCGGATTTTGTCCGCGAGGAAGCGTCGGGACCGGGCGAACCGGCCCCGACATTTTCCGTCAAGCCTGCACTTATTGGTGCGGCTCGTACCAGCTGGCCAATCCGTCCTGAAGCTGGGCGGCGGCCTCTTCCGGCGTCATCGTACCGTTGATGACGTTGGCGCTAACGCCCCACATCTCGTTCCAAAGGTTCGGCGTGCCGCGCGACAGGATCTGGTGACCGCTGCGGATGGTCTCCTCACACTGTTCGCGCCAGGAGATGAATTCCTGCGCCAGCGGGTCTTCCATGTTGAACGAATGGTTCGACAGGCTGAAGAAGCCCGGCAGCGAGTTCGAATAGAGCTCGGCGAACTCCGCTGAGCCGACCCATTCCAGGAACACGGCCGCTTCTTCCGGATGCTCGGTCGCCGCATTCATGCCCAGCGCGATGTCGGTATGGTCGTTGATGTAGCAGGTGTCGCCCGCATTCGCGACCGGCGGCTTGAAGGCGCCCATCTCGAAATCGGCCTGCGAGTTGAACAGCGAGATCTCCCAGGAACCGGACGGGTAGATCGCGCCACGACCGAGGGTGAACAGGTTCTGGCTGTCCGGATAGGACTGGGCCTCATAGCCCGGCGCCAGATAGTCGCTCCACCGCGCCAGGGTGGCGAACGGCTCGACGAACTGGCTCTCGTTGAAGTTCTGATCGCCGGCGATCAGGCCGAGACGGCCGTCTTCACCCGCCCAATAGTTCGGGCCGATATTCTGGTAGCCCATGGTGGCCGATTCCCACTGGTCGGCGGTGCCCATGACCAGCGGAATGTAGCCACCGTCCTCAGCGATCGCGTCCAAGACAGCGAAGAACTCTTCTTCGGTCTCCGGTGCTTCGATGCCCAGCTCAGCAAACGCGTCGGCGTTATAAATGAAGCCGTGGATTACGGAAGCCATCGGCATGCAGAACGTGTCGGCGCCGTCATCCGTCTGCCAGGCCGATTTGGCGACGTCGGAGAAATTGCCGAGGCCTTCCAGATCGTTGAGCGCGGCCAGGTGGCCGAGATCGTAGAGCGCCAGCGCGGCATCGAACGGGCGGCAGGTGATCAGATCGCCGGCGGTGCCGCCTTCCAGGCGCGCGTTCAAGGCGGCGTTGTACTCGGTCGGCGCGGTCGGCGCGAATTCGACGGCGATGTTGGGATGCTGGGCCTCAAACGCCGGAATGATGACGTCGCGCCAGATGCCCAGATCGTCATTGCGCCAGCTTTCGATCGTTAGCGTCACGTCCTGCGCGCTCGCGGGCCCGGCAAAAAGGCCGAGAGCGATTGCCGAGGCGCCAGCGACCAGCAGGCCGCGATGGGCTGATTTCTTAAACATAACTCTTCTCCTCGCCTGTTGATGGGAACCGGCTGTCCCGCCGCCTCCCGATGATTGCCCTACCGCTTAGGGTGAGGCGTTTGTTGCCGTCTCGGCCGGAAACCCGTCCAGCCGCTCCAGCGCTTGTCGCAGCCGACCGCCGGCATTCGCCAGATACGTGTCGGCCGATGCCTCGTCCAAACCGCGTGCCACCAGCACGGCCGCCTTGACCCGATTTCCCGTGCGGGACAGGGCTTCCGCCGCTGCGTCCTGGTCGCAACCAGCGATCCGGGCGACCATACGGCGCCCGCGCTCGCGCAGCTTGGCATTGGTCATCTGCACATCGACCATCATGCCGTCAAAAACACCGCCTAGTCGAATCATTGCCAAGGTCGACAGCAGGTTAAGCGCGATCTTCTGCGCCGTGCCCGCCTTCATGCGGGTCGATCCGGCAACCGGCTCGGCGCCAGTGTCGAGCAGGATGGCGTGCTCGCCGACCTGCAGCAGTGGGGATTTCGGGTTGTTGGCCATGGCGATGGTCGCCGCACCGCTGCGACGCGCGGCCTCGACCGCGGCAACGGTGTAGGGGGTCGTACCGCTGGCGGCAACGCCGACCACAACATCGGCCGGGCTGACTTCATGCTCATCGATCAGGGACGCGCCTTTATCGGCGTCATCCTCCGCTCCTTCGGCCGAGCCAGTGAGCGCCTTGTCGCCACCAGCCAAGAGATAGATGATCCGCTCGGCCGGAAAGCTGAAGGTGGGGGTGAGTTCGATACCGTCCTGGATGCTCAGTCGCCCACTGGCGCCGGCACCGACAAGGAACAAGCGCCCTTCCGGTTTGGCCAGGCGATCGGACATGGCGCGCGCCGCTGCGGCAAGCGCGGGAAGCGCCGGACGCACCGCCACGACAGCCGTCAATTGCGCCTCGAACAGACTCTCCAGAATCTCTTCATCCGGCCAGATGTCGAGACCCCGATACCGATCGCTGACGTCTTCCGTACCCATCGACAGCCGCACTCCCCTGCATCATTCGAAGCGAACCATATCGACAATTAGATACCAATACAATACCAAAATCTCTCCTTCCTCAACATATTGATTTGTTTACTTAATTAATCCTAATGTGGCCTGATAAAGCTCGAGATGAGCCGGTATCGGAGAAAAAACTGGTTAAGGACTGGTGTTTCACCTCTCTTTGGTTCTATAGTGGTCTTGTCTGCGTAGGAGTAGGCTTTGATGGACGAGCGGATCTTCATCGGTATTGATGGCGGCGCCACGGGTACGCGATTGCGGCTCGAGAGCGCCGACGGTTCCGTGCATGCCGATGCAGTCGCAGGCCCTTCCAGCCTGACCCTAGGTGTGGATGTCGCCTGGCAGAGTATCCGAGCGGCGTTCGACGAATCGCTCGCCAAAGCCTCGCTTGCGGCCGGCATATTGGAAACAGCAATTGTGGCGGGCGGGCTGGCCGGCAGTCGCAACCCCGAGCGGCGCAGCGCGTTCTTCGCGGC
>JBCCER010000138.1:0-12074 GCA_039030175.1 Pseudomonadota bacterium | reverse complement strand
GCGCCTTGCGGCTGTCCCAGATGTCTGGCCCTTGAAAACATGCGCGGGGTCGTCGGCCACCATCTCCAGCGACAACACCATGCGCAGTGCCGCTGCCAGGATCTGGTCCAGCGGTTCGCGGCCTCTGGGATCGGCAACCGCAGCCATCTCGCTGGCGTGCGCCAAGCGGCTCCAGGCGGCGTGCACAGACCCGTGGGGTAGGGCAGGCTTGTCGGGGTCGTTAACGACTTCGAGCCTTGTGACGACGGCGGCCATGAATCTGTCCAGCTGTCGATAGAACGCCCGTTTGGGCGACGGACGCCATGCGATCAAGATCACGAGAGACGAGGACGCCCCGCCAATAACAGCTGCCAGGGGCCACCAAACCGCATCGACGCGCTGGGGGTTGAAGATCGCTACCAGCATGAACATCAAGCACAGCATCATGCCGAGCCGAAAGCCGATTGGGCCGTAAGCGCGAAGGTAAAAACCGAGCCCGATGGCAAACACCCAAGCAATCCTGACCGGCGCATTGCCTAAGCCCAAATCGCCCCAGCCGACCAGATAAGCGATGCCATAAACGACAAAAGCGACCGCAGTGAGCCGCGCGATGGAGATAATCTCGGTGGTTCGTCGCTCGGCGCCTGTGAACAACAGCGTATGGGCAGCGACAAAGGGGGCGACGATCGACATCATCGCGCTGTCGGGTGCGCCGAGCCACTCGCCGATCCATTCTCCGGCATAGGCGGCAACGACAATGGCGAGCAAGAGATGCGCGCCTCGCGTCGCCCAAACTCCGCCAGGGTCTAGCGCTGCGAACCATTCGCCAACTGCTGAAATCTGTTTCACGTCCGCGCTGCCTCGGATCTCAAGATGTCCATTTAGGGCCACAATAGCGCGACCATCCATGGTCGGGGCGATGATATCTCCGGCCCGCTTTCAATAGCAGCGTGCCCTGAGTCTGCAAGGACCTGACCAATCGCCAAGGTTCTTCGGGCTAGAGACCGGGGAGTAGGGCGTTGAGAAAACCCGATCATGCAGTCTTTCGCCCGGTCTCTGTGCCATTGCTAACCAATAGTGTGCGTATTCCGTCCAGTGTCTCGATACTCTTGCGTCCATAGACAAGCGCCTCAATCAGCCACATCGCATCGCGCACTGGGATCGAGCCATCCAGCTTGGTGGATGCCGCCCAGCGGTCCGTAAGCTCTTGGGCATCGACGGGAGGCGCGGATTGGTCGAATGGCGTTTCCAACAAGGTGGACAGAGCGGCGACAAGTTCGTTTAACAGTGCCTTATTGGTCTCCGGCAATGTCGCCTTGGCGAGTCGCTCCAAAACCGTCGCGAGCAGCGCGATGTAAATCGCCAAACTGTCGGCATAGGCCTGAAGCCGTCGCGTGCCTTTTCCGATGCCTCGTGCCAGCAGCCTCTCCGATTGAATGTTGGTGAGTTCGGCGGCCAGGTCGCCCATGTCCTTCTGCAACCTTCCGGCCGCAGCCGCCTCGCTGGTTTTTCCGGCCAGAGCATCTTGGAGCGCCGCCCGACAATGGGCCCTGAAGCCTTGCAGGATTTCGCGCGCATGGTCTACCGACCGGATCGGCACGAGCAACCACGCCACGATCAACGCTACAACAGCGCCAATAGCCGTTTCATAGATGCGTTCAAACATCTGGGCATCGGTCAATCCGGCGACCATGTGCAGACCCGTGACGATGATAAAGCCGATCAGCCCTGCGGCGACGATGTAGTGACGCTCGATCACAACTGTAATCGGCAGAAACGCCAACACGATGAACGCCGCCAGCACGGTGTGGTCGTTGCCGGCAAGCCAGATCACCGTTAGCGCCGCCGCCACGCCAGCCACCGTGCCCAGTACGCGCTCCAGTGTTCGCCGGACGGTGGCGCCTAAATTGGCGCTGATGACGATGACGACGGTTAGTGTCGCCCAGTAGGAATGGTCGAGTTCGAAGACGATGCCGATGGCGGTGGTGATGCTTGCGGCGACTGCCGCCTGTACGGCAAGGCGAAGGCCGAGCCTCTTTCCTGCTCGGCCGTCGGTTTTTTCAGATGGCGCCGTCGCCGGGGTCGCCGCCACTTTTGCAGGATCGGCAAAGACCTCTTTGTAACTGAGCAAAATTCGCAGTAGGCCGATCATCAGGCGCGCTTCATGGAACCGCTCGCGGCCAGGCCGATCGCGCTGGGCCACCACGTCGTCACTGGTGGCGCGCAGTTCTGAGACACGGGCAGAGATTGCGTCTGGGTCCGACTCGCGTGACGACAGAGTTTCGATCGTATCGTTCAGCGCTCGCCGCAACGCGCTGTCCGGTCCGCGATTGCCCATTATGCCGTCCGGGTCGTCGGTGACGACTTCCAATGCCAACATCATGCGCAGGGCCGCCGCTACCGTCTGCTCAAGGCGCTGGCGCTGTTCGGGATGGGCGCCGGCGGCCATATCGCTGGTTCGGGCCAGCCGTACCCAGGCCCAATGCACAGATCGATGATGAGGCTGTGGGAATTGCGACTCTTCAACAGCCTTTAGCCTATCGATCACCGCCACCACGAAACGGTCCAGTTGCCGTTGGAAAGCGCGCGTTGTCGACGGACGCCATGCCACCATGCTGACCAGCATTGCCGCCAATCCGCCTATGATTGCGGCCAGCAACCACCAAAGCGCGTCGATCCTGCCCGGATTGAAGATCACCACGAACATGAAAGTGAGTGACAGCACCATGCCGAGACGGAAGCCCATGGCGCCGTACCGTCGCAGGTAGAAACCGATCACAATCGCGGGCACCCATGCGATCTCCGCAGGCATGCGGCCCAGTCCCCAATCGCCCCAGCCGGCAATCGCGGTAAGGGCAATGACTGCTAGGGCAACGCCTGTGAGCTTAGCGATCGATACGATCTCCACCCGACGGAGGGAGGGCACGGTCAGCAACATCGCGTTGGTGCCCATCGATGGCGCGATGATCGCCATCGCGGCGCTCTCGGGCGCGCCGGCAAGTCGTCCGACCCACGAAGCCGCGAGTGCCGCGAGCACGATGACCAGCAGGGCATGGACGCCACGGGCAAACCGTACGCCGCCTGGGTCCAAGCTGACCAGCCTGTCGCCCAATCCCTCTATCGCGGTTCCGTTCCTGATCTGTCGGACTCCCTACGCATCGATCAGCAGGGGCGGGAATACTCAGGATGCCCCAGCTCCTCTCTCAATAGCGAAATGCCTCGCCGCGTAAAGCGGCAATCGCCTCGTCGACGGTTTGTGACTCCTGGTGACCGTCGCGCTGCCTGATCGCGACCTGATCAGACGCTTGTTCGCGGTTCCCAACAGCCATCAGGATCGGGGTGCCGGCTTCGCGGGCGTCCACGATCTTGCGCGACAGCCGCTCCGCCCTTGTGTCGGCGGTTGCCCGATAGCCGGCCTCCTCGAACCGCGATGCGACCTGTTCGGCGTAGACATTTTGCGCCTCACCGATTGCAGCGACCACCATCTGCTCAGGCGCCAGCCAGAGCGGCAGATTGCCGTCATAGTGCTCCAGCAGGATGCCCACGAACCGTTCCAGGCTGCCAAGTACGGCGTGGTGGATCATTACGGGCCGTACCTGTTCGTTGGCTGCGCTCACATAGAGCGCGTCCAGCCGGCCTGGTAGCACGAGATCGAGCTGGACAGTGCCGCACTGCCATTCGCGCCCACGGCTGTCGCGGAGGTGGAAGTCGAGCTTGGGTCCGTAAAAGGCGCCTTCGCCCGGATCGACCTGATAATCGAGCCCGGCGGCCTTGGCCGCATCTTCAATCATGCTTTCAGCCCTGTCCCAAGCCGCGTCCGATCCGGCCCGCCGCTCGGGGCGGGTGGAGAATGCCACGCGAACCTGGTCGAACCCAAAATCAAGATAGATTTCGAGTAGCTGGTTACAAAACCGCACGATCTCAGGCTCGACCTGCTCCTCAGCGCAGAAGATATGGGCGTCGTCCTGGACAAAGGATCGCCCCCGCATCAGTCCTTGCAACGCGCCGGACGGCTCATTGCGGTGGCAGGCGCCGAACTCGCAAAGCCGCATGGGTAGATCGCGGAACGACCTCCGCCGTTTGTTAAAAATCTGCACATGTCCGGGGCAACTCATCGGCTTCAAGGCGGCGGAACGTTCGCCATCCTCGAAGGTGAACATGTTCTCGCCGAACTTTTCCCAATGGCCGCTTTTGTCCCATAGGGCGCGGGCCAGCAGCTGGGGTGTGCGCACCTCGTGAAAGCCCAGGCGCCTCATACGCCGGCGCATATAGTCCTCGACAATGCGGTAAAGCGCAAAGCCGCGCGGGTGCCAGAATGCCATGCCGGGGCCTTCCTCCTGCTGGTGGAATAGGTCCATTCGGTTGGCGATCATCCGATGATCGTGATTGTCCATGTGTTGTCTCCATTGCTCGTCGGTGTCGATGTTTGGTTGGCGAGCGGAGAGCTGTTGGCACAAAAATGGCCCCGTCCGTCGCCGGCGGGGCCTTGGGAAATGTGCGCTGTCGCTAAATGGCTAACGCACGGCACCACAAGACGGCCCGCCCAGGCAGGTCGTCGTGGTCGTCGTCAGGAAAGATGCGATCAGCTTGCTCATGGCGGCGCTAGGTAGGCGCTTGTGTTTTTGTTGTCAAGCGGGATTGCCCAAGCGCCCGCGCCGCCGGTCAGGTCATCCAATGGTCGAACGGCTCATCCGTCCGACCCGGTCGCCTGGGCGGCAATGGAGCGGAACATTTCGTCGAGCTCAGCAGCAACTGCGTCGACCTCCGGGTCGCCATAGGGCGCATAGAGGGCCGACGGCAGGCGATAGGTGAGATCGGTTGTGCCGGCATCGTTGGCGGTCAGGTAAAAGCGGATGGGCTGCTCGAACCCGGCCGGAACGCTTTCCGAAAGAATGCGCACGGCGAAATCGTTGCGGAACGTGTCGATGACGCCATTGGCCGGGATCTCGATGCCGCGTCCGGCGGCCCCTCGGCTTGCGGAGGCGCGCAGCAGCACCAGCATGTCGTGGTCTTCGATCGCTTGGACGGTTCGGTCCCACAGCGTGTCGAAATCGTACTCGGTCTCGATTTGGACCATGCCGTCGAACGGGTAACCGGGAACCTCTTGTGCGGTCGATGGCACCATCATCAACGGCATCGCTAAAACGGTGCACAAAATAGGCAATAGGCGGGACATCGGATTACCTCCTCTGGTCCATATCGGGTTGTCGCGTGCAGTTGGTATTCGGACAGCAAACTGCGGCAACAGCATGGTCGAGGTAGGTATGCAGGACGAGGAGCCCTCATGTCCGTTCACATTCGGGCGATGATCGGAAAGAAAGTTGGCGGTGCAGGCAGGCGCTAAGCGCTCTTTAGGCCCCCTGAATCACCGTTTGGAGGACCCTGCGGCGGACCAAGCCGCGCTCGAGCCAGTCGGAAAGGACGAGTTGATACCCATCCGGGCGATGGTCGAGCGCGAGGTTATAGATGATTGCGGTGGTGCATTCTTGGGGCGTGATCCGCTGCCGATAGCTGGCGTCTTGAACGTCCTTCCGATATGCAGGATGCACGCGCTTCGGGCTGATGCCGATTTCGGCCATACATTTACTCACGCCGCTCGCGTACCTCATCTTTCCAAACATGGTTCGTCCCCTGCTTCGCTAGCCCCCGCCTCCATCGTGCCGCAATCGTGCCAACGTTCCATCGATCTGCGGTTATGCGGCGAGAGCTTGTCTAAGTCGTTGTCACACCTATCCTTTGCCCAGCGACGATCATCATTGGTCGTCGCTTACTTCGGCTAAATTGACGGATTTCGATACGGCAGGCTGTGACAACCGCCACAATCCCGACGATTTTGTTCGACCGGGCCGAATTTAGCGGTCGGCTGGGTTGGGGACGTACCCCTACCTATCTTCCAGGCGCCAGTCGCCGATAGCTCAGCGCCTCGGCAATATGGGGCCGAGCGACGCCGCCAGCGCCATCGAGATCAGCCAGCGTGCGGGCAACGCGCAGAACTCTATGATAGCCCCTGGCCGACAGCTTCATCCGCTCCGCCGCCTGCGTCAGCAGGGTGCGGCCCGCCTCGTCTGGCGCCGCGAGCTTTTCCAGAAGCGTTCCGTCAAGCTCGGCGTTGGTGGTTGGCGTGTCCGGTTCGGTTGATGTCGCGGCGCGGTCCATTTGGATGTCGCGTGCGACCGCCACACGGGCCGCGATATCGGCGCTGGTTTCCTTGGGTGGCGGCAAGGACAGGTCGGCCGGACTGACGGCAGGCACGTCGACATGCAGGTCGATACGGTCGAACAGCGGTCCGGAAATCTTGGACTGATAGTCTTGCGCACAGCGAGGGGCTCGGGTGCACGCCAGATCCGGATCGTCGAGATAGCCGCACCTGCAGGGATTCATCGCCGCGACCAACTGAAACCGGGCCGGATAGGTGGCGTGAAGGTTGGCCCGGGCGACCACCGCTTTGCCGGATTCCAGCGGTTGCCGCAACGCCTCCAGCGTCTGCCGGTTGAACTCGGGCAGTTCGTCCAGAAACAAGACCCCGCGATGGGCGAGCGAGACCTCGCCCGGTTTGGCGCGTTGGCCGCCGCCGACCAGGGCGGGTAGCGACGCCGAATGGTGAGGATCGCGAAAGGGCCGCTGGCGCAACAGGCGTCCGCCATCCAGCAGCCCCGCGATCGAATGGATCATCGACACTTCCAGGGCTTCCGCCGGCGTCAGGGGCGGCAGCAGCCCTGGCAACCGTGCTGCCAGCATCGATTTGCCGGACCCGGGTGGGCCGATCATCAGTAGGTTGTGACCGCCGGCGGCGGCGACTTCCAGTGCGCGTTTGGCGCTTTCCTGGCCCTTGATGTCATAGAGGTCCAGCGGGTGGGGCGGCGCCTCTTCGACCAGCGGTTCTGGCGAGGTCAACAATTGGCTGCCCTTGGCATGATTGATCAGCGCCAGCAGCGTTGCCGGGGCGAGCACGTCTATCCGGCCCTCTTGATCGGCGGCCCAAGCAGCCTCCGATCCACAGGCCGACGGACAGATGAGGCCCAGGCCGCGCTCTGCAGCGTTCATCGCGGCCGGTAGCACGCCGGCCACCCGGCTGAGCGCGCCATCCAGCGCCAACTCTCCTAGGACCGAGTAGTCGGCCATCATGTCGTCCGGCAGAACGTTCAGCGCTGTCAACAATGCGAGCGCAATTGGCAGATCGTAGTGACTGCCTTCTTTCAGAACATCTGCCGGCGCGAGGTTGACGGTGATGCGTTTAGGCGGCAGGGCTAGACCCAACGCGTGCAAGGCCGCGCGAACGCGCTCTCGGCTTTCGCCCACCGCCTTATCGGGTAGCCCCACGAGGGTAAAGGAGGGCAGTCCGCCGGAAATCTGCACCTGAACGTCGATCGGCAGAACGTCGATACCCTGAAAGGCGACTGTGTTGACGCGAGCGATCATCGATAGGGGGTGCGCGAGCCGGAATGCATATGCCAACGGGTATAAGTACCCGCAGACAAATGCAATACTTGAAAGACGCGACTGGTTGGTTAGGCGCAGGACCGATAGTTAACGCGCTGAATCTTTCTTTGTGTAGCCCGGTGGTGGCGCCAGATCGCCAGTCCGAGCGTTATTCCGCCGGCGACGACCAGGACTCCGGCGGCCGTTAGCGACAGCCAAAGCGGCCAGTGTTGGACGCCGATCATCGTTCTATCGGCTTTCGGCGCCCGCTTGGCCTGGATGAATCGCCAGGATCTGGCCTCTTGGCTCACCGCTATCGGCGTCTTGGGCGATAAACCCATCTGCTGTCTGTTGAAAGCTCGTCCGGCTAGGCCCGTCGGCGTCGCTCCATTGCGCCGTATAGGCATCGCCTGGGCCGATCGACCAGGTACCGTTCCGTTCCTTACCCCCTGGCAGGGCGACATGCAGCGTGCCGTCTGCGTGATAGTCCATCACCGCCTTGGCCGGTCCCATGGCAAAGGTCAGGCGATTGCCGGAGATTATGAGAGAGAGCTGATCGGCGGTGAGTGTGGTCATGAGGTCGCTTGGGCTGAATGGGTGGGTATCGAACGAGGGCAGATCGTCAGGTAACTTGACTATATTGTGAGCAACTGTGATGGTCAAGGTGCTTTACCAACTCGATCGAACTTGGCAGCTTTAGGCCCATGACGGTTCCGACCCTTCCCGATCATATTGGCTGGCTGCTGGTTAGCGCAGGCCAGCGCTGGAAGGATCGGTTCGTCCTGGCGATGCAGGCCAACGGGTATCCAGATTTCACCTTGTCACGCGCAAATCTGTTAGGGGCGGTAAGCCGATTTCACGGCACCAGACTCGTCGATTTGGCGGCGCGCCTAGGATTGACAAAGCAAGCGGTTGGCCAAGTCGTCGATGATTTGGAAGGCGCGGGCTACCTCAAGCGTGTCCCGGATGAGAAAGACGGCAGGGCAAAGCGCGCCGTTTACACCGACAAAGGGCTCGCCATGCTGACGACGGCGGACCGGGTGAAGGGTGATATCGAAGACCAACTGGCGAAAGAGATAGGGGGCCAATCCCTTACAACCTTATCCGATCTCCTGCGCCGTGCCGATGCGGCGCTGGATACCGAGTGGCGAGACTCTGATTAGCCGCAATCCCAAGTTGGCTGACAGTTGCTCTGTGCAGGGCCATATTTAGGCGATGGTGCAAGAAACCGGCTCGCCATCAGTGTCGACAGAAGATGATGCCGAACTCAGGCGCTCCCTGAAACAGTTATCGCGGCCGAGCGATTCCGCCGGCCTTAGACATCTCGCGGCTCATGTCGGCCTGCTGTGCGTGACGTCGGCCGCCATCATTTTGGCGCCGTTTTGGTGGCTTGCGCTGCCCGCGATGCTGGTGCAGGGCGTGGTGCTGGTCTTCCTGTTCGCACCTCTACACGAGGCAATTCACTACACCGCCTTTGCAAGCCGAGGCCTGAGTAAGGGCGTCGCGGCCGTTATCGGCCTTCTTCTGCTTCTGCCGTCGCGCTGGTTCAGATGCTACCACCTTGCCCACCACCGGCACACGCAAGACCCCAACCGAGATCCGGAGCTACAGACCCGCCCAATCAACAGTCGCTATCGCCATTGGCGGCATCTCAGTGGGCTGCCCTATTGGCGGGCGCAAGCACGGCTGATTGTTCGCCAGGCCAGAGGCCGGGTCGACGATCCATTCGTGCCCGCAGGTGAGCGGCGATCGGTCATTCTTCAGGCGCGGCTTTATCTGATCGCCTATGCCGCAATTGCGGTCGTTTCGGTGCTGACCGGAAGCTGGCTGGCATTGACGCTCTGGGTCATCCCAGCATTGCTGGGTCAGCCTTTCCTGCGCGCCTATCTGATGGCCGAACACGGCGATTGCCCGTTCGTGAGCGACTTTTTCCGCAACACACGAACGACCTTCACCAACCGTTTCGTCCGCTTCCTTGCTTGGAACATGCCGTATCACAGCGAACATCACGCCTTTCCGGCGGTTCCGTTTCACCGGCTTCCGGCGGCGCACCGGCTGCTTTCCGAAAGGCTGGCGGTCGTTGGCTCTGGCTATCTCGCCGTTCAAAGGGATCTGTATGCCCGCTACCCATCGTCCTGGCGCGAAGAGGCACGATCGAGCTAGAGGTCCTGACTAAAGGGCCTTAACCCGCGCCTCGATCGCGTCCCACAGATCGCCTTGAAGGTAGGTTTGGCTGAGGCGGTTGATCTCGTGAATGCCGGTCGGCGAGGTAACGTTGATTTCGGTCAGATAGTCTCCGATCACGTCGATGCCGACAAAGATAAGGCCTTTTTCGCGCAGGATCGGTTTTAGCGCGGCACAGATCTCGCGCTCGCGCGGCGTCAAGTCGGTAGCTTCTGCCTTGCCGCCGGCGTGAAAGTTGGCCCTTGCCTCGCCCTCTTGCGGCATTCGGCTGACAGCGCCCAACGGTTCGCCATCGATCAAGATGATGCGCTTGTCGCCCTGGCGGATCTCCGGCAGATAGCGTTGGATCATCAACGGCTCGCGCGATCGTTCGGCAAACATCTCGATCAACGCGCCCAGATTCTCGTCGTCAGGCTTCAGATGGAACACTCCCGCGCCGCCATTGCCGAACAGCGGCTTGACGATGATATCGCGATGCGCCTCGCGAAAGGCGCGGATCGCGGTCATGTCCGCCGAGATCAAGGTGGGCGGGATGTAGTCCGCGAACTTGGTGATGAACAGCTTTTCCGGCGCGTTGCGCACCTCAGCCGCGTCATTTACCACGAGCGTACTTTTGGGCAGCAGTTCCAACAGGTGCGTAGAAGTGATGTAGCCCATGTCGAATGGCGGGTCCTGGCGCATCAGCACCACGTCCATCGTCGCGAGATCGATCTGTTCCCAATCTCCTAGGGTGAAGTGATCGGCTTTGTTCGGCCGGACCTGTAAGGACTGCGCCCGTGCCGAAATAGCGCCGTTCAGAAAGCCCAGATGGTTGGGCAGATAATGCCAAAGGCGATGGCCGCGAGATTGGGCCTCCAGTGCCATGGCGAAAGTGGAATCGGCGTCGATGTCGATGGTCTCGATCGGATCCATCTGGATGGCGACGTTCAAACTCATGTTGGGACCCTTGGGGGAACGGTAGTAAGAAATGCGAGATCGGTTAGTTTTGTTGGGCCTTCAAGCGCTGTAAGAGCATGGCTGTCTGGTGTGCGTCCTGGTCGGACAATCCGAATGACAGCACGTGCTCCAGTGCGGCGACGGCCGCGCGGAGATTGCCAGTCTGGGCATTCAAAAGTCCAGCCTCGTGCCAAAGGGACGGTTCGTTTGGTGCCAGCAACGTCAGCGTTTGCAAGATCTCCAGAGCGTCTTCGTACCGCTCCGCTTGGACATGGCGGATTTTGATGTTGCTTTGCAGCCTGATCAAGATATCGCGATCGCTCACCGGGGCGTAGTGGGCTGGCTCCAGTTCCGCGTCGATACCGGCGACGGACTTAAGCAAGTCACGCAGATCGTTTGGGGTCCTTACGATGCCGCCATTGAACGGATCGATGATCGCCCGTTCCCCGGCGCGGTCGAGACGGATAAGGAAATGGCCGGGAAAGTTCAACCCGGCGAGATTCCAACCCTGCGCACGCCCGGCGTGAAGATAGAGAATGGAGAGGCTAACAGGCAGCCCTTTGCGCCGATCGATCACCCGCATCAGATTGGCGTTTTGCAAGTCGTCGAAGCTGAGCAAATCGCCTTGATAGCCGTAACGCATGGCGATGACGCCGGATAGGGCGGTGGCGGCATCGTCGACCCCCCCATCGTCGCGCTCAGCGGCGACCTTGGCGACCTCGCCGCTTAGCAGATCCAGATGGTCGCGGTACCAGTCGAGACCCACCCGCGGACGATCGAGGGCGGCGAAGGCCAACGCCAACTCCGTCAAGTCGATCTGATCGTCCGGCAGACACCCTGCTTGAGCTAGCAGCGCGCGCGGATCGTCGGTGGTGGTCTGACTGCTTTTCATCCCTCGGCTCGGCCGGCTTCGACGTGAGGCGGGGCAGATGTGCGCCTCAAATCGGGCCATCCGCCCGCTAATCAGTCTGCTATTGGCCGCCAGGCGTCCTTTAGGTGCCTCGGCCATCGCCAAGGCTGCACCACCACCACGTCGAAGCGCAAGCCATGATCGATGCCTCGATGCGAATAATGACCGGCCAGATATTCGCCGGCCCGTGCCAGGCGCCTGCGCTGCTTTGGAGATACCGCCTCCAGGGCTGCGGTAGGCGACGTCCGCCGCTTGACCTCGACGATCACGAGCACGCCGCGATCGGCGGCAAGGATGTCGACCTCGCCGGCTGGCGTACGCAACCGCCGGTCAAGTATCCTGTATCCCTTCATCCGAAGGAACCAGGCAACCAGGCTTTCGGCGCGGCGACCCCTTCGTTCCGCAGATTGCCGGCCCGATCTATCGTTCCGCATCAATCGGACGGCGTTTCATTCTTAGGATTGCTCAGCGTCAGGGCGCGACGGTAGATCTGACGCCGCGGTCGCCCGGTATGGCTTGCCACATGATCGACAGCATCGCGCAAACTGTGCGCTGAGAGCGCCTGGCGCAGCAACTGATCGACGCTCTCATCGTCGAAGGTCGCCCCGGGTTCCGGCGGTCCGATAACGAGCACGATCTCACCCTT
>JBCCER010000137.1:0-12198 GCA_039030175.1 Pseudomonadota bacterium | reverse complement strand
TAAAAAGCCGGTGCCGTCTGGTAGGTGCCGAACTGCTCCATATCGTGGCCGACATAGACTTCGGCGTCGTGCTTGAGTGCGATGTCCTTCAGCTTGCGGATCGACCTCACGGCCGCTGTCGGGTCGAGATGGAAGCTCGAGATGATCTCCTGCTCGAAGCCATTTGTGGTGTAGGTAGCATCGACCACGAACAGCATGGGCCTGCGGCCGGCGAGTTCCACCATCAGTGAATAGTGGCCGATCGTATGCCCTGGGGTTTCTATCAGATGAACGCCCTTGGCGATTTCCTGCGGGCCGGTCAGCAGCTCGACCTTTGGTTGCCAGTTATCCATCTCCGGGTCCGGCGGCAAGTCCTTGCCCTGGCGCTTGGCCTGCGCGCGCAGCATGTCCGGGTGAAAGGTCATGTCCGAATAGCCAAGGACTTCGAACGGTTCGGGGTTCTTGCATTGTCCGAATTCGGCCGCATGGCAGACCGTGACGGCGTCTTTCAGGTGCTTGTTGCCGCCGCAATGGTCGAAATGATAGTGCGAGTTGACGACGTAGTTTACGTCCTGGGTACTAAAGCCCGCCTTTTCGAGCGCCCCCGGGATGGTCTGTTCTTTGGTCTGCTGGGGTTTTTCGAACGGCAGAACGGCCATGACATGGTCGTAGTCGTAGCCGGTGTCGAACAGGTACAGCCCGTCCGCATGGTCGATCAGGATCGAATAGACAGGAAACCGCACCTCACCGGCCGGCCCCCGGTTCCAATTGATGTGGAAGCCGTCAATCACCAGCGTACCGCCATCCAGAATGTAGACCTTGGTGTCTTTCATGAATTTGCCTCCCAGTTGGATTGAGTGAAGTCTAGCGCTGTCCGCGCACATAGGGCAGCCCCAAGGCGGCCGGCAGGGCCGAACGCCGGGCAAATATGACCAGCACCAGCATAACCATCGCGAAGGGCAGCATTTGAACGACATCGGTCGGGACGTTCACGCCGCCGACCTGCATGGCAGTGGTCAGCGATAGGCTGACGCCGAATAGTAAGGCACCGTAGAGCACCCAAGTCGGGTGACCGCGTGCCAGCATGGCCAGGACGATGGCAATGAAGCCGGCGCCGCCGGTCATAAATGGAATGAAGATGCCGGCACCGATCATCGACATGTAGGCACCGCCGAGGCCAGCCATCAGGCCGGTGAACAGCACGGCGAAGGTACGTGTTGCGGTCACGGAAACGCCGGCCGCATCAAGCGCAGCGGGCTTGTCGCCGGCGGCCTGCAGGTTGAGCCCGATATTCGTGCGCCGAAATACCCAGACCAATACGAACACGGCGATTATGGCCAGATAGACGCTGGGATGCCTGTTGAATAGCCCTTGGCCGATGATCGGGATTTCCGACAGGCCAGGGATCGGCAGCGTATCGACGCGTGGCAAGCGCGGGTAGGTCCGGCTGAATTGGACATGGTGCAGCAGCGCCGTTATGCCGTCCGCGCCCAAGGTAAGCGCAATCCCGATCACGATCTGGTTCAGCCCGAGGCGAACGCACAGCAGGGCCATGAGCGCCGCCAGGATGAGGCCGCCCGCAGCGCCGCCCAGGAAGCCGAGCCACAGCGAGCCGGTCAAAAACGCGACATAGAACCCGGTGTAGGCGCCAAGCAGCATCATGCCTTCGATGCCGATATTGAGAACGCCGGCCTTCTCCGAAACCTGCTCGCCCAATCCCGCCAGCAACAACGGAATGCCGGCAGCCACCGCCCCGGCAACCAGGGAGATTAGAAAGGCGTCGCTGAGAAGTCCGGTCATGGGCCGCTCACACCCGCCGGGCCAGCGCCCGCCGGTGGTTTAACCATTCGGTGAGGGCCATGAAGATCAAGATCAGCGCCACTAGGACGAGGATGAAATAGTTCGGCAAATCCGCCCGCCGCGACGCTGTCTCTCCGCCGATCGACAGCATTGCGAAGAAGAAAGTAAAGCCGATCACCGCGATGCCGTTGAAGCGGGCCAGGAACACCAGTGGGATGATCGCCAGCCCATAGGCCGGGTTCCAATCGGCCCGCACATTGCCCCAGACGCCGAGAATTTCGACAGAGCCCGCCAGCCCAGCCAGCCCGGCGCTGAGGCCGAAGGTCACGACCGTCAACAATGGTACGGACAGTCCGGCATGCATCGCGGCCTTCGGGTTCGCGCCGACCGTTTGAAGGCGAAGGCCGAAGGCAGTTCGGGTCATCACCCAGTGGACAATCAGGATAACGACAACGGCGATCACAACACCGATATTGATCGTGGTGTCGAACAGGCGCGGCAATCGGTCGGTGGTCGCCAGCGTCATGGTTTGCGGCACCGTCGTGTTGGGATCGTTGAACGGGATCTTGATCAGCACGTTGGCCAGGCTGACACCCAGAAAGCTCATCATCAGCGTGGTGACGATCTCGTTCACCCCCTGATAAGCCTTCAGCAGGGCAGGGATCAGCGACCAGACCGCGCCGACGGCAAAGCCGGCGATCATGCCGACCGGTAGCACGACCCAAGACGGTACCGATTGGATCATCCACGCCGACAAGGCGGCCGTGACCACAGCGGCGAGCAGAAACTGGCCGTCGACACCCAAATTCCACAGCCCGGCGCGAAACGCGACGATCAAGCTGGCGCCTAGTAGGATCAGCGGTGCGCATCGCGTGATCGTCTCTTGCAGGCCAATCCAGGAGATCAGCCCTCGTCGCACGATATTGACGTAAAACGAAATTGGGTCTCGGCCCAGCAACAGCAAAATGACCGCGCCAGCAATCAGCGCAAGTAAGATTGGCACTAGGGCTAGAATGACCCGGACGAGCCATTCCGGAAGGGCTGCTCCGTCTTCGTCAGTGCCCGCTGTCGCCGCTGTCGGTTCGCTCGCCTCTATGCTCATGCCGCGACGCCGACGCCGATCATCAATTCGCCAACACGGCGCTGAGCATCCCGGTCATTCTCTACGATGCCGACCATGCGACCGCCCAGCATGACGCCGATGCGATCTGACAGTTCGAGGATTTCGTCCAGATCCGTCGAAATCACGATTGTCGCCACACCTTGGTCCGCTTGATCGCGGATCGCCCGGCGCGCGAACTGGATGTTGTTGGCGTCAAGACCGTATGTCGGTTTGTTGTAGATGACAGCCAGCGGTGCGTTGTCGAGCTCTCGCGCCAGTAGGGCCTTTTGGATATTGCCGCCCGAGAGACGTCCAATAGGTGTGTCCGGCCCCGGCGTCCGCACATCATGGCGCTCGATCAGCGTTTCAGCGTGGCGCTCAACCTCTTTGCGTTGAATAGTGCCACGGCGCCAAAAGGGGTCGTCGCCAATCCGCTTGAGCAGCATATTCACGCCGATCGAGAAGGTGCCGACGGTGCCTTCGCCGAGTCGATCGTCGGTCACATAGCGCAGGCCAGCTTTCTGCCGCTGAACCACTGTTTGTCGGCTGATATCCCGGCCCTCTAGAGTCAGCGTACCGCCAGTGATCGGCCGCTGCCCGGCCAGCGCCTCGGCAAGCTGCTTTTGGCCATTTCCGTCGACACCCGCTATGCCGAAGACTTCCCCGGCCCGCACGTCGAATTCGACCTGCGTCACCGACGGCTCATCAAGGCCGGCGAATGTCGCCAGCCGTTGCGTCGCCAAGACGACCGGCGCGCTTTGCAACTCGCTTTTGCTCTCAGAGCCGGCTGTGGATTCTCCCTGAGAGGCTGCGCCAAACATCAGGTCGACGATGTTCCTTATGGCGTCTTCAGGCGACAGCTCTGCAAGTTGTTGAGGCGTTAGATCGCCAACCTTTTGGCCCAATTTCAAGATCGATACGCGGTCGCCGAAGCGAACGGCCTCGTTAAGCTTGTGGGTGATGAAGACGATCGCGATGCCTGCTGTGCGCAGCCGGTCGATCACCTGGCCGAGATCGTCCACGCCTTTCGGCGTAAGCATCGATGTGGCCTCGTCAAGGATCAGAACCTGCTCGCCGCGCCACAGCGCCTTGACGATCTCCACCTGCTGCTGTTGGCCGAGGGAGAGATCGCCCAAACGCGCGTCTTCCGGCAGCGTAATGCCGAGCGTATTGCTGATTTCCGTCAGCCTTGCCCGCGTGGCCGCCCGGTTCATGCGTTGGTTCCAGGGCGCCCCCAGCATGAGATTTTCGAGGACCGTCAGTGTCGGCACCAGGGTTGGGTGCTGATAGACAGTGCCGATGCCAAGCTCCAGCGCGCGGCGTGGGCTGGAAATCGTCGTCGTGGTGCCGCGCACATGGATCTGACCGCTGTCTGGCTGCAGCATGCCCGACAGCATCGCGATCAGTGTGGATTTGCCGGCGCCGTTTTCGCCCAGCAAGGCGTGGACTTCGCCTGGATAGATTGCGAGCGAGACGTCGTCGTTAGCGATAACGCCGGGAAATCGCTTTGTGACGCCGTCGACCAGGACGATCGGATGGTTGGTCTCGGTCTCACCCGGGGCCGTGGGCGACAGATCGGTCATCGGCGAAACGAGGGTCCCAAAACAACGAAAGGGGCCGGAACAGCGATAACTGTTCCGGCCCAACCAAGGTCTAAGGTTATTCGGCGGCGTCCACCGTGGTCATAAGGGCGCGCACCTCTTGTGCGTCGAAGATGGCCGGCACCTCAACTGCACCATCGATGATGGCCTGGCGAACCTCCATCAACTCAGTCCACGTGGCCGGCGGGATGTATTCGGTTTGCAGCAGCACGACTGAATTGTCTTCCAGCCCGATTTCGTAATCGACGGCGCCGAAATCGCCGTTGTTCAGATCGTCGATCATCGCCGAATAAACCGGCTCAAGGTTCCAGACCACCGATGACAGCAGGAAGCCGGTGTCGATCGAGGTCTTATCGCCGATCACGTCGATGAACCAGGCCTGTTCGCCGTCGACCGCAGGCGTGGTCTCGATCGCCTGCAACATGCCGAAGGTGGAGCCGTTGCCCTGGCCGAAAATGATGTCGGCGCCGGCCGCGATCACGGACTCGGTCACGCGTCGACCGCCGGCCGCGTCTGCATAGGCCGCCGGCCCGATCACGGCGTAGACGATGTCGATATCCGGGTTGCCGGCGCGCGCGCCAATGGCGAATCCAGCCGATTGGCTGTTCCAGGACGGGGGCTCGCCCGACACCACGATGCCGACCGTGCCTGTGCGCGACATGTTCGCGGCAAGGATGCCGGCCAGATAGGCGCCGTCGTGACCGCTCAACGTGTAGTCAGCGATCAAGCCCGGCTCGACCGCCGCCGGTGTGTCGACGATCGCGACAGGGACGCCGGTTTCATGGGCGACTTCTGGGGCTGCCGTGTTGTAGCCGGACGCGTGCGCGATGATCAGGTCGGCACCCTCGCCGGCCAGTTCGCGCAAGGTCGGGCGGACATCGCCATAGCCGAGACCTTCGGCCGTGATGACTTCAACGCCCATCGCCTCGGCGGCCGCGCGCGCGGCATCGACGCCCTGTTGGTTCCAGCCAAAGTCCGTGCCCTGCTCGGGCGTCATGACGGCGATGATCTCGACCTGGGCCTGGGCCATGCCGGCCCCAAATGTCAGCGCCCCCACCGCTGCCATGGTCGTCAGAAAGGTGTTTCGAACTGCTCGGTAAGCCATGATACCCCCTCTTGTCCTGTGGCACGGCGCCTCTTTCAAACGGACGCCCCGCAATTGCTGAGATTGTCTCATCGATTTCCACATTGTGAAAACGCATTTGCGCTTCCTGGTAAAACCGTAGCGACCTGATCGGACCATTGCAACGCTTTCGGCCCAATGGGCGCCGACCGATCGCTAGTCGAACTGGCAGTCTGCACCCGTATCGTCTACGCGACAACTCAGGGTCAGCGCATCATCGCCATGTCGCAGCCGATCGACCGGCGCCTGCGTCCACAGCGCGCGGTCCGCGCCCGGCTCGCCGCAGATTAACCGCTCGACGGCCATATGATCGCCGACCGAATTCAAGATTGCCACATCGCCCGTGGCCGGTCGTGTGAGGAGCGGCTGAACTGTCTCTTCGCCGGGAGCAATTGGACCGACGGAGATTTCAAACCAGTGTGCTAGCAGGAACTGACAGGCCAGCAAGCGATCTTCCGAATCGTTGGCGATCGTAAGAGCCGCTTCGGTCCAGCCACTATCTGCGGCGTAAACGCGTTTAGCCTCTCCAACGAGTGCGCCCGCGATTGACATGGCAAACAATGCGCAATGCGTGAGGCCAAGGCTCTGCCTTGTAAGCTTGTTCATGGCCACCGGCAGTCTAAAGCCGCAGGCGCGACGCCTGGGCGCTAAGCTCTTGGGCGCGGGTGCGAACGATTTCCAGGATCTGGCGGCGGCGATCATCGTCAATGTTCTGGGCAAGGCCGGCCGCGGTTAACGCCCCGACCACCTTCTTGCCATCGGCCACTGGCGCTGCCGCCGCCCAGATGCCCTGGTCGACCTCGCCGTGGCTGACGCTCCAACCCCGGGTCCGGATTGCGGCTAGCTCATCCTCCAGCGCCGAGTGATCCGTGCCGTCTTCCGTCGGCAATGTCTCGAAGTATCGCTTGAGTTCTTCCGCGTTTAGGGCTGAGAGGAGGATCTTTGCCGCCGCACCGCGATGAAGCGGCATGGCGCGTCCGACATCGAAGGACAGGCGCACCGGGTGCGGGCTCTCCGACCGTGCGACGCATACGGCATTCTGCTGGATCCGCCGCAGCAGCAGGCTGGTTTCACCGCAGGCCTCGGTAATCGCGTGCAGGATCGGCATGGCCTTTTCCGCCAGCGGGTGGGCGGCCAGTGCGGCTCGCGCTAAAGGGAGCGCACGGACGGAAACGACGTAGGTATTCGACGGCCCTTCCTCGAGTAGACCGACCTCGCGCAGCAGGGAAATGTATCGATAGGCCGTGGACAGTGGCACTTCGGCCGCCTTGGCCAATTGTTCGGCCGTCGCTGCGGGGCGGCTTTCGTCAAAACTCATCAGCAGCCGCAAGACCTTGCGCGAGCTGCCTGTCCCCGAAGTTCTTTGACCGGCACGGGTCACCGTCACCTCCCGGATCCCTCTTTCCTCTGCTCGTCCAGCGAGACGGTCGTTGGCGAGGGAACCCGCATCGACCGGCTACCGGCCGCCGAACAGAGGTTGAATGTCATCGCAGTCATATCTATCAGATAATCAACAAACTTCTCATATGATGGTAAAGATATCTCACAGTTTGACAATGCAAAAGCTGGTCCATACTGTTTGGCCGAGATCCCGACCAAGGAGAGTCGGGAATGCCGATGCTGTCAGCTGCCGATGGCGCGCCAACCGGCTCGGCGCCAAGCGAGGAGATCAGACCATGGCTGATACCGCCGTCCTGGACAAGGCAGGCAGCAATCGGGATGCAGCGCTCAAGTCGCTGTATGACGATGTTTATCACGGCAATATGTTTCCGTTTTGGGCCACCTCGACCGACGTCGCCCATGACGAAGTCAAGCAACTTATGGACAGCAAGCGCGCTGTGCCGTTCTTGTGGAGCTATAGCGACCTGATTGAGCCGCTGTTGCGGCGATCGGCCGAATTGGTGACCATGGACGATTCGGAGCGGCGGTCGCTAATCCTGGTAAACCCCGGAATGGCTCCTACGCGGGCGACGGTCTCGACGCTTTACACCGCCTATCGCTTGAACGACCCGAACGAGGTGATGCCGCCGCATCGACACTCGCCCAACGCCATTCGGTTCGGGCTCACCGGCGACATGAACTTCACCGGTGTCGAGGGCGAGGACATCACCTTCGGCCCGGGCGATCTGGTACTGACGCCGCACGACACTTGGCACAATCACGGCAATACCGGCGACGAGCCGGCGGTCAATCTGTCGGTGCTCGACTTGCCTTTGGTCGAGGTGCTGAATGCGATCTATTTCGACCATGACTACAAGGAGCTGAAGGACGGCAAACTGGTGAAAGCCAAGCAGCAAAGCGCCCGCTTCCCATCCGATTATTCGGCCCGCATTTACGAGACCGGCGGCTACACGCCCCGCTTTGTCAGCCACGACCGGGGCACCGGGGCAGCCTCGCCGATGTATCTCTATCGCTGGGCGCCCATGCGCGAGATCTTAGACAAGCACCGGGATTGGGACGGCGACCCCTATGAGGCGCTGATGGTCGAATATACCGATCCAACCACGGGCGGCCCGGTCTACAAGACCATGACCTTCTTTGCTCAAATGCTGCGCCCAGGTGAGAAAACCCAGCCGCTAAAGCAGACGGCGAGCCTGCTGGTCTCGCCCTTCGAAGGCAGCGGTTATTCGATCGTCGGCGATCAGCGCTTCGACTGGGCACCGTTCGACACTCTCGCGGTGCCGGGCGGCCAATGGTGCCAGCATGTGAACGGCTCTGATACGGAGCCGGCGATCCTGTTCGTCGCCAGCGACGAGCCGACATTGAAGAAGCTGGGTTTCTATAAGAAATGGGGCCAGGACGAAGCGGGCGATACGGTCTCGCTAATCTGACCACCCGAATGCGATGATACGGGGAACCTCGGCGCGGCCGAGGCAACTCGATGACCAGGAGGCGATGAGATGAGTACGGCGGCGGTAGTGGGATTGGGCACCATGGGCCCGGGGATCGCGGCGACGTTGGCACGCGGCGGCATGAAGGTCAGGGTCTATGACGTCAGCGCCGAAGCGCTGGAGAAGGCGCCCGGCATGGTCGGCATGGCCATGGGTGTGCTGGAACGGCTGGGCATGCCCGACAAGGGCTCCGCCGAGGACATCACCTATCGCACCGACCTCGCCGAGGCGGTCAACGGCGTCGATATGGTCGTCGAGACGGTGCCGGAGAAGCTGGAGATCAAGACGGCAGTTTTTGCCGAGCTTGACGGGCTGGTCTCCAAAGACTGCGTGCTTGCCTCCAACACCTCGGGCATTCCGATCACCAAGCTGCAGGAAGGCAATTCCAACCCCGGCCGCGTCATCGGCATGCACTGGTCGAACCCACCCATGATCATTCCGATGATCGAGGTCATCGCCGGCGGCGAGACCTCTCAGGGCACCGTCGATTGGATGTGTGAGACCATTAAGGGCCTGAACCTGTTGCCGGTGGTGGTGAAGAAGGATGTCCCGGGCTTCGTCGAAAACCGCATCCTATACGCCATCATGCGCGAGTCCGTGGATCTGGTGGAAAAGGGTGTCATCGACGCCGAGGGGCTGGACACCTGCGTTCAGTGGGGCATCGGATACAAGCTGGCCATCATCGGCCCGATGGCGCTCTTGGACATGGCTGGGCTCGATATCTATCAGGCCGTTGGCAGCTATCTGAACGCGGACCTGTGCAACCGCCCGGACGTCTCGCCCTACATTACCGACAGGACCAAGGACGGAAATCTGGGCCAGAAGACCGGGACCGGCATCTTCTCCTACACGCCGGACGACATCCAACGGCTGCGCGGCGAGCGAGCTGGCCAGTTCGTTGCCGTGCGTAAGGCTTTGGAAGGCAAGTCCTAACGACACGCCCGCGGGGGGAATATCGGCATGGCCGACGCGCGCAATACCAAGCTTGTCGGCCATGTCGACTGTCCGGGGGGCGGCCAGGTCTGGGTCGAAGGGACGACCCTTTATATCGGCCATATGCGCCACCCGTCCGGCACCTCGATTGTCGATGTGTCGGATCCTGCGAACCCCAGGCCACTGGCGCGCATCGACATGCCGACGGGCTGGCATTCGCATAAGGTCCGCGTCGCCAACGACATCATGCTGGTCAACCATGAGAAGCTGGGGCAGGAGGGGGATGTCGATTTCGGGGGCGGTCTTGGCATCTACGATGTCTCTAACCCTGCCGAACCGAAGGAAATCACCAAATGGCGTACGGGTGGCCGGGGCGTCCATCGCTATGATTTCGATGGCCGCTACGCCTATATCTCGCCGACGGCGGAAGGCTATATCGGCAACTTCTGCATGATCCTGGACCTGGCCGACCCGTCGAACCCCACGGAAGTCGGCCGCTGGTGGATTCCCGGCCAATGGCAAGCAGGCGGGGAAGAATACCCTTGGGAACAATGGGTGCCGCCGCGTTGTCACCACCCGCTACGCCAGGGTAACCGGCTCTATGTCAGCTATTGGCATCACGGTCTGTTCATTCTCGATATCGAGGATATGTCGAAGCCGACCCTGATCGCCCAGCTCAACACCAGCCCCGCCTATCCGCACCCGACCCACACCTGTTTGCCGATGCCGCAGCCCTTGAAGGGCCGGCAGATTATGGTGGTGGCGGATGAGGATGTCGCCAAGCTGTGGCCATCGCCGCCGGCCTTCTCCTGGGTTTTCGACATCACGCAGGAACGGGTGCCGCTGCCGATCAGCACCATCAACGTGCCGGGTATCGACCCGGACGGATCACCCCAGCCGCCGATGACTGGCTGTCACCAACCGTCCGAGCGGTTCAACGGCACCATCATCCCGTTCGCCTGGTTCGCTCAGGGGCTGCGCCTGTTTGACATCGCCGATCCCTATCAGCCGAAGGAGGTCGGCCATTATCAGCCCGACCCGCCGGCCGGCGCTGAGCGCTCATCCTCCAACGATGTCACAATCGACGAGCGCGGCTTGATCTATCTGATCGACCGCCAACGCGGCGTCGACATCATCGAAACCAGCGTCTTCTAGAAAGGCACCTCTCTATGTCCGACAGCGGCAAACGGTCTGACGTCTATCCGATCGGTAAGCGCAACCCCAACCTGCCATTCCACCCGGCCATGCGCGCCGGCGACTTCATCTATGTGTCCGGCCAGGTCGCCAAGGATGAGAGCGGCGTCATGTGCGGCGGCACCATTGAGGAGCAGACGAAATGGACATTGGAGGCGATCCGCCGGGTGCTGGCCGAAGACGGCGCGGATCTCGCCGACGTAATCAAGATCACCACCTATCTCGAGGATGCGCGCGATTTCGGCCGCTACAACGGCGTCTTCAAACAGTATTTCCCGGAGGGCAACGTCTCGCGCACCACGGTGGAAGCGCGGGCGGTAATCCACACGGCCATTGAGATGGACGCTGTCGCCTACAAGCCCCTCAAAGACTGAGCCCGAGCCAAAGGACCCTCCCCCAATGATCCGACTTCTTGGCCGCAAGACATCCGGCAATGTGCAAAAGGTCCTTTTCCTGCTGGAGGAGTTGGGCCTGGGGTACGAGCGCGAGGATTACGGCCGCCAGTTCGAGAACACCCAGACCGACGCCTATTTGGCCATGAACCCGAACGCGAAGGTGCCTACGCTGGTCGACGGCGATCTGGTGGTCTGGGAATCGAACACGATCCTGCGCTATCTCGCGGCCAAGGCTGGCAGTGCGCTTTACCCCGCAGATCCGGCCATCCGCACCCATATCGAGCGCTGGATGGATTGGCAGTTGGCATCGCTCAACGGACCCTATCTCGCCGTGTTCAAAGGCAGCCGGTTGGAGCCGTCCGAAAGGGGCGCCGGTTTCGAGGCCAGCGGCAAGGATCTGGCGGCGCAGCTTGCGATCCTGGACGGTGCTTTGGCGAACCGCGACTGGCTGGCTGGCGATGCAGTTTCGCTAGCCGAATACTGCCTCGGCCCGATCATCCAGCGCTGCCTCAATTTCCCGGTCGACCTGCCGGCGCTGGATCATCTGCGCATGTGGCATCAACGGGTTGCCGCGTTGCCGGCGTTTTCGCGGGCGGTGCCGACCTAGATGCGATGACCGACCAGCCGGCCATAGCAAGCCGCATCCTCGGCGCTGGCCGCGCGGCCCTCCGCTGGGCGCTCGGCCTGCTGCTGATCGCCATGGTCCTGCTGAATGTCGCCAACGCCGCCGGCCGCTATCTGTTCGGCCGCGCCATCGCCGGCGCCGACGAATTGCTGGTCTTCTCCATGGTCTGGCTGGTCTTCGCCGGCGTCGTCCTGGTGACGGCGGAGGGGCGGCATCTCAGGCTCGATCTGGGCCAGTCTCTGTTCAGCGGCCGGCTCGGTGCCTTCCGCGCGGCGCTGATCAACCTGATGATCGCCGTGCTCTGCTTCTATGTTGCACTGCAATCCTGGGAGATCATCGGCAGGCTCGGCCAGATCGGCCAGCGCAGCATGGCGCTCGGCATCCCCATGGTCGTGCCCCACGCCGCCATCGCCATTGGTCTGGCGGCGACCGCCTTAGTCGCCCTGCTGCTCGCCTTCGGCCAGGTCAGGCGTATCATGGTTCCAGACAGCGGCGGAGACCGTGAGATTTGACCTGGACATTGCTGGCCTTGCCCGTGGCGCTGTTCGTGCTCGG
>JBCCER010000136.1:0-12296 GCA_039030175.1 Pseudomonadota bacterium | reverse complement strand
GTCGATCGAAGAGCCGCGATCCCAGCTTACGAAGGTGTAGGGGCCGGTGCCGACGGGATTGGAGGCAAAATCCTCTTCCGCAGCGGCGCCGGGCGGCACCATCTTCATCCAGTAAAGACGCGCCGGCAGAATCGGGTCCGGTCCGTCTGTCGTGATTTGGATCGTGTCACCGTCAACCACCGACGCACCGGTTATCGACGCGAAGAAAGACGATTGTTCGGAGTTGAACTCAGGATCGATGATCCTGTTGACGCTGAAGGCGGCGGCATCGGCGTTGAACGGCTCGCCATTGTGGAAGCTGATCCCATCTCGCAAGTCGACTTCCCAAGTTGTCGCATCGACCTGCGAGGGCATCGACGCCGCTAGGCTCGGGCTCAGGACGCCGTCGGAATCGCGCGCCAGAAGCGTCTCGAAGATGTTGTCCGTGATGGCCCGTTCGCCGCCATCGTCGCGCAGCTGCGGGTCGAGCGTGGTCGGTTCGGACCCGATCGCAATGGCGATTTCCTGCGCCCAAACCGGTCCCGTGACCGTAATCGCCGTTGCCAGGGCCAATGTCCTAAAGCTGTACTTTGCAAGCATCTCTTGTCGCCCTCCTGTTGTGTCCCTCAGACCTTATTCGGTACCGCAAGCTCGGGCCTGGCGGATCCGTGCTTTGTTCGTTTTGTATACCGCGCCAGATGTGAGGACTCTGGTATACCGGGCGCGAGGCTGTCAAGAACTGGGCGTTGAATGAGGCGGGTTTCCTGGTAATGAGACCACAACCTCAAGAAAAGTCTCCATTTGCGCATGGCAAGACTTTGCAATTCGTTGGAGTCTTTCACTCACTGGGTACGAGATATCGGCGGGCTTGCGGTAGGAACGTGTGGCCAAACGCTCGCTTGGTATACAAAGCGTCGACGGCACCGCGACACTTGGCTATACAGCGTCACCAGCCAGCTTTATTCCAGTGGTCTGCGGGATAGTCGATTTTGACGAAACCTGACCCACGTTGCCCCTCGGTGATGCACTGAAATGACCGACCTCGTCGCCTATCTTGTCGTCGATTGGCCGGTTTACTTGATTGCCTTTACGACCGTGGTTGTTGCCGCCGTGGCGCAGGCCTCCATTGGGATCGGCTTCGGCGTGGTTTCGGCCCCAATTCTGGCCATTCTCGATCCCGCGTTGGTCCCTGGACCGCTGTTGATACTTGGTGTGCTGACATCACTGATCGTGGGGATCCGCCACCGGCAGCATTTCCATCTCGGGAAGCTGGGCTACGCGTTGAGCGGCCGTGTGCTCGCTTCGATTCTAGGCGGGTTAACGGCGAGCGTCCTGTCGCCGCAGCTTTTTCTGCTGGTGTTCGCCTCGCTGATGCTCGCTGCCGTGGCGATCAGCCTCAGCGGGCTCCATTTTGCGCCGACGCCGCGCAGCTTGTTCGTTGCGGGCGCCGCGTCCGGCTATATGGGAACGATCACGTCAGTCGGCGCGCCACCGATGGCGATTGTCTACCAGCATTCGCCAGGCGGTGAGATCCGCGCCAACATGTCAGCGTTTTTGGTGTCAGGCGGCACCGTTTCCATCATCGCGTTGGCTGCCTTCGGCGCGTTTGGCTGGTCCGACATCGTGCTTAGCCTGAAGCTGCTGCCGGCATTGTTGATCGGAACCTGGCTGTCGCGCCCCGTCGCCCGCTTTTTCGACACAGGATGGATGCGGCCCGGCATGCTGGGCCTGTGTGTCGCGGCATCGATCCTGCTGCTATGGCGTGCGCTCAGTGGCGAGTTTGGCGGGGCTTTATAGGAAAAACCCGGCTGGTCCAGTTGGCCAAGGACAAATCGACGTTGACTATTGCTCGTCGGTGTCAGTCGCTGCGAGCAGGTGCGCCGGCATCGTGGCATGATCAAGTTGGCCGGACGGGAGTTTCTTTCGTTGGTCCAGCGGCACCCAACTCACCTTTAGTGGTCCATTGAGAGTGGTCTGACAGGCGAGCCGAAACCCCATAGCGAATTGCTCATCGCTGATGTGGTTGCGTTCTTTCTTGGTCGGGGGCGCCAGATTTTCCGCGCCCTCCTCGATCAAGCAGCGGCAGGTTCCGCAAATGCCGCCGCCACATTTGAACGGAATGCCGCCCTCATTGCGCAGCGACATGCGCAGCAAGTTCGACTCGGCCGGAACGTCGACCGACTTGTCGCTATTGGTCAGGAATACGATCGAGACGAGCGGTTTCGGCTCGTCATCATCGTCGTAGTTCATCGGCCGGCCTACTTCTTGATGTCCGCCTCAACCAACACATCGTGCCCCTTTGGCGCCAGGTGATCGGCCAAGGCTTGGAGTGCGGCGACGCCGGCGGCCGTGTCCTGTTCGCCGTTGCCGCCCGACAAGCCCACGCCGCCAATCACCTCGCCGTCCACCACGACCGGAAAGCCGCCGACGAAGACCGTGAAGCGTCCTTCAAAGGAAAGCTGGATGCCAAACGCTTCGTTTCCGGGCAGAGCTGGTCCGCTCGGCGGCTTGTTGAACAAATGGGTGGAGCGTTTGTGGCCGGCGGCCGTAAAGGCCTTGTTCCAGGCTATTTGCGGGCCCGTAACACGCGCACCATCCATTCGCTCCAGCGCCAGCGGATAGCCGCCATCATCGACGACGCAGATCGTTTCCAGGACGCCAATCTCCTCAGATTTCGCCCGTGCGGCCGCGATCATGAGGCGAGCTTCTTCCAGCTCCAGCTTCAGAACTTGTTTCATTTCTCGTGCTTCCCTTGCGTCGGCCCTTATCGGCCGAGATAGACGGTTTTGAGTTGGGTGAAGAAGTCGAGCCCGGCGCGCCCGGATTCGCGGAATGTCGCCGTGCTTGAGGCCTTAACGCCGCCAAAGGGTGCGTTGACCAAATTGCCCGTCGTAGTGCGGTTCACCTTGACCGTGCCGGCCTCGACGTCCGTCGGGAACCGCTGGATGTAGTCGAAGTTGCGGGTCACCAGAGATGCCGACAGGCCATAGGCAACCCCGTTCGCGATTTCGATGGCTTCGTCGTACGAGCCGAACTCGATCAGGGCGATGACTGGCCCAAAGATCTCCTCCTGCGCGATCACGGCGTCAGGCGAAACAGAACCGAAAACCGTCGGGGTCACGTAGAATCCCTTATCGTGGGGCGGGTCGCTTAGCCGGCGACCACCTGTCACCAATGTCGCCTCGCCTTTGCCGATCTCAATGTAGCGCAGCACGGTATCGAGTTGTTTCTGAGAAGCGAGAGGGCCGATCTTGGTGGCTGGGTCTGCACCATCGCCAACGACCAGCGCTTCGCTCGCCGCCTTCAGCTTTGCCGTGTAGTCGGCCGCCACATCGCAGTGAACCAATACACGGCTGGTACCCGTGCAAGCCTGGCCGGTCAGGGAAAAGCCACCGCCGATAGCGAGCTTGACCGCTAGATCGAGATCGGCGTCTTCCATCACGATCAGCGGATTCTTGCCGCCCAGCTCCATCTGCGCGCGGGTGGTCAACGGCAGCCCTCGATGGATCGTCTCTCCGGCTTTTGTCGAACCCGTAAAGGAGATTGCCCGCACCCGAGGGTCCGTCGTTAGTGCCGCGCCCGTCTCCGACGACGGGCCGGTGACAAAGTTGACGACGCCGTCCGGAATCCCTCCTGCGACAAACGCTTCGGCCAACCGCACCCCGATCAACGGAGCCTCGGAGGAGGGTTTGAACACCACCGTGTTGCCGGTTATCAGAGCTGGCGCGATCTTGCGGGCGGGTATCGAGACCGGGAAGTTCCACGGCGTGATGATGGTCGCCACGCCCAGCGGCTCGCGCTGGGTGTAGACCGTCATCTTGGCGTCGTCTTGCGCGAAGACCTCGCCGGTAATGGTCTGCCCCTCGACGGCGTAGAATCTCAGCGTTTGGGCGGCCCTTTTGACCTCGCCGACCCCCAGGGAAAGCAGTTTGCCTTCCTCACGCGACAGTTCGGCGCCGAAAGCTTCGGCGTGATCTTCCAGCCAGGATGCGGCCTTGTCGAGGCAGGCGGCGCGCTTTGACACTGGCGTTGCACGCCATTCTGCAAAAGCAGCATGGGCCGCATCGACCGCCCGAGTCGCGTCCGCTGCCGTTGCAGCTGAAAATCGGCCGATCAGATCGTCCGTGTTGGCCGGGTTTCGATTTTCGAACCGGTCGCCACCAGAGGCGTCGACCCAGGCACCATCGATCAACAGCCGATAATCGGCAATGCCGTCCGACCCCACGCTGTGGCTTTCGCTCATCAAACCCTCTTTCTTGGGCCTCTGAGCGGCCCTTCCTGTTCGATTTCGAGATCCTCGAAAATGCGCAGCTGGCACAACAGGCGATACCCATCGTTCAACGCATCGTCGCCCAGCGTCTTTTGCTCGCGCCAGTTCGGTTCGCCCAACCGTTCTCCACCGGAAAGAATTCTGGACTTGCAGGTGCTGCATTTTCCCATGCCGCACAGGTAGTTGATGTGGGGGTAGGGGAACTTGCGGATGCCAGCCAACACCACGAGATTGCTGTCGGCTGCGACCTCGCCCTCTTGGGTCTGCCCCTCTCGGTGGATCGTGATTTTTGGCATCGCAAATGGGGGATCGGGCGGCATCTCTGCCGCCCGCATAATGATCTTAAGGAATGCCCGAGACTAGGCGGCCAGAACCGCCTCAGCATCCTCGCGGGAAAGGTCGTCTTTTACGTAGTCGTGCCAAAGCGCCGTCGTGTACAGCAGCCGCATTTGGGCGCCGATGCCGCAGATTTTCAGGCAAGCCTGCTGAAGTTCGACGGTGTCGGCATGCTCAAGCACGATCTGGTATCCCCGCTCGCCGTGGATTTCGTCCGACACGATGTGCAGGTCGAAGAATTCAACCTCTTCGTCGGAAAAGCCGTACTTGTCCCGCAAGGTCGGTGTCTGCCGGCGATAGATAGACGGCACCTGACTCTCCAGCCCGACGACCAGGCCGGCCACGGCGACGATCGGGTCTTCGCGCATGGCAACCGCATAGCACCAGCTCTGCAGGCCGCGTGTCGTTGGGGACATGTTGTCCGGATTTTCCACGCGCTCGCGCGTCGTGCCGCAGGATTCCGCAAAACGGATCAGCAGGTCGGTATGCCGATCGCCGCCAATTTCCTCCTCATACATGTTCTGCAGCAGAAAATCCTTGGCGTCCGTGTAATGGTCGGGCGTCCGGGCATAGACATAAGCCAGATAGTCGGCGAACGGGCCGACATAGTGGTAGTGATTTTCGGCCCAGCGGGCGAGGTGATCGCGGCTCAATCGGCCGCTGGCCCACGCAACACTGAAGGGTGATTTTGTTGCTGTGTTTCCTTTGATGGCTGTCTCAAGCTGAGTGCGGAAAACATCGCGTGTCATGAGCTCGGTCATGGCATCCTCCTCGTTTGCTGCCGCAGATCATCCAGGCCTCATTGCGACAGGCTTTATTGCTCTTAGATTAGATTGTATACCAAATCCGGCAAGTGTTTTTAGAAGCCGAAATTGAATGCGGTGTCGGTTTCCTGCATAAAAACGAGCTTCCGGAGAAAGTGACTTTATTTCAAAGGATTAAGAGCGAATCTAGAGATTATGGAATCTGGTCGTATTGGCGGAAGCATCTTGCGGCCAGAAGAAAATCGCCGTTGGTATGCAAGACGCATGACGGAGCAAGACGCAGATTCGGCTGGGAAGGAAGTGCCATGTACATCATCGTCACAAGCAAACCGCAGGAATACTCCGCCGAGCTCGGTTCGGGGGTGCGGGCGGTGGAGACCTATGATTACTTCTTTTACGGCCAGCACAGAGCGACCCATATCATCGGAGAGGTTGTCGCGGACGATGCGCGGGTGCGGATCATCGATGCCGAAGACCCCGATTGCATCAACTCGGTCCCGACCAAATTCTTTGGCGATTTCGATGATGTTGAAGCCGCTCGCGAGGAGTTAGAGGAACTCATTCGCTTTGGCGACATCGATACGCGGTTGGAACGTGTCGGCTGATTTGACCCGGTCTAGAACCGGCGCGCCGCTATCCAGCCTCTCACATGGTGTAAAGCTTGTGCACCGCTGGCGTGTCGGGGACAGGATCGATGGCGTCTTCTTTATCGCCACCCTCATTCGGGTCCGCCATCGCTTCGCTTTCGGCGCGTAGTTTGGGCAAGTCACGTCCGACATTGGTGACATGACGGCTGGCCAGCAGCGCGGCCATTTCCTCATCTCGATCGAGGATCGCCCGCAGGATGCCGGCGTGTTCTTTCCAGGAGGCCAAGACGCGCTGCTCGCTGACGCTGGCAAACAGCCAGTGGGTCTTGGCCCTAAGCGTCCGCATGATACCGGCGAGAACCAGGTTGGAGCTGGCGTCGGCGAGCTCAGCATGAAAGATATCGTTAAGGCCCGGCAAGGCATCCGTGTCGCCGCGTTCGGCGGCCTCGTCGCCGGCCTTCAGAACTGACATGAGCCGGGCTCCAGCCTCGCCATCCAGTCTGCGCGCAGCCAGCCTTGCGCTGAAACCTTCCAGCGCAGCACGCAATTCGACGACGTCCGCCGCCTCGCCTTCCGACAGCTCCGCGACCACCGCGCCGCGCCTGGGGGCGATTGTCACAATCCCTTCGTTGCCCAGCGCTTTCAGCGCCTCGCGAACGGGGTTGCGGGAAACACCGAAAAGTTCCGCCAGCTTGGCCTCAACGAGCCGATCACCAGGCTTGAATTGGCCACCCACAATGGCGTCGCGCAAGGCCTCGCGCACCCGGTCATTCAGCGACTGGTGACTGGCCTCAACGGCGTCTTCCTCGCGCGATATCGAACCAGCTTTCTGTCCGTCGACTTTTGACAAGCGGACCGCCTTTCTGGTTGCCGATGCACGGATTTTGACCAAGGTCAGTATAGACATCCGCTTTGTCCGGCCAAGTACCTCGCCGGAAGGGCGAAATCAGAATCTGGAGAAGCAGGGTCGCCAACTGGTCTGGGTCGCGACCATCAGATTGGAACGGCCCTGCTCATTTGGTGGGGCCTTTGCTGTAGTCGCCGGACAGATTTAGCCGTCGTCGCCCGTCGGCGCGCGCGACCTTGAGATCGCTCGATTGATGATGGGGTCGAGGCCGTCCAGCACATGCAAACGAGGCGGCCGATGACCGGCGAACGTGCGCCGGAACCAATTCTTCACCACAAATTTCAGGAGTTTTCGACGGTAGCGCTGCCTGAAAACCCGGATGGCCGGATGGTCCAGGGTGCCAAATTGACGCGCACAATCCAGGATCTGCGGCCCCCACTGCAAACCCGTCTCCTTACGCATTCCGCTTCCGACATCCTCGAGCCGAAGCTGATTGGGAAAGGCGGGAGGCACCTCGTTGCCGCTGGCGGCAAAGCACAGCATTGTGCGAACGCATTTTTCGCACCGGCCGCAATTCGGCAGATCCTTCTTGGCATTGAAGCAAACCCTCAGATCTTCCAATGCGCTTGGATAACGCGCCAGCAGTGCGGCCTTCTCGCCGCGTCCGAACAGCCCTTCGTCGTTGCGAATGGTCATTTGGCCGCTTGAGAGAATCGGATCGACCAGAGGGTGGCTGCCCGAAATCTCCCATCCTGGCGAGTACCAAACCTTGGAGGATCCGACCAAGCCGACGTCGAACGCCCCAGAAAACACTGACAAGCAAGAGGCAAGCCATGTCCCGTAGGTTGCCAGCGGCTTGTCGATGACCTCATAGATGTTGGTGTCGATGACAGCCAGCGGCACGTTCCATCGCCCACTGATTTGGCGAAGATCTTCGGTCAACTCGGCCGGATCGCGCTCATTGCCGGGGGCAACGCCCATGCCGCGGATCATCATGGTGGCCGCAATATCGTAGCCCGCTTCCCCGGCGTCCCCGGACGCGTTTCGGCACAGCGCCAGCATCGAGTCAACGCCGGCCGTGAAGGCGAGCATTGTACGCGGACGAGAGGCGGGCGGCTTGCATTCGCTGTCGTCGATGGCTTCGACTTCAAGAACGAAGGGCCTGAAGAGATCTGGCGCTGCCAACGACCACACGGTTTGGTAGTCGAGGATGTTCCTCATCAACGTACGGCTGACAGCACCGTGGACGCGCAGCGTGCCGCCAACCTCCATGGTCGGGAACAAGGCGGCTATGGCGAAGGGGTCTAGGTTCTGGAGATCCGGCACGTCGAACGGGGCATCGATCCAGAATATGATCTCTTTGCGCCAGAGGGTGTTGCCGAGTTCGCTGGCTTCGAGGACCAGCTTATGGTCGACCTTACCGGGACCGCGCCGCTCAGTTTCAACGTGGCAGTCGACAACCGCGTCGTTCGACGTTTCACCCGAGGAGCCGGGCCTGGGCAGCGACGAAGATATCATTGGAGCACCGGTCTCAAACCTGCGAAGCGGATCTTGGAGCATATACGGGTCACACGATTGATCGCCATGATCAACCAGGAGGAACCTTTTCGAGCACCTGCCAATGAGGCGGCTTCTGTTTTCCCCCTAGGCGTTTCAGCCAGTCTTTCGCAATAACCTTTCTTCGCTTGTGGCGATACGCCTCCCGCAGGGCTTGGATCTCAGGCCTGTCCCCCGTGCCGTTTCGTTCCGCCGCCGCCAACATGCCCGGCACCAGTTCCAATGCGATTTTCTGACCCAGCCCGATGCCGATATCCTGCGGCCTAAGCCCCTGGGGAAACGCGGATTCAGGTATCTCGTTTCCGCTGGCAATGAAGCTCAGCATCGTCCGAATGCACTTTTCGCATCGGCAGCAGTTTCTCCCGGCTCGAAACGGATGCAGGCAAACGCGCAACTTCTCGAGTGCCGCCGGGTAGTTCGACAGGAGGCCAACCTTGTCCACCCGTCCATAAAGCCCTTCATCGTCGCGAAACGCCATCTTACCGCTCGACAGAAATGGATCGAGTAACGGATGGCTGCCATAGACCTCCCACCCGGGATCGTAGAAGGGCACGGATGAGCCAATCAGCCCGACATCGAATATCTCCGAAAACAGGCCAAGGCAGGAGGCCAGCCAAGTCGCGTGCGAGATATAGTGCATGCCGACCACCTCCGTGATGTTGGTGTCGACAATCGCCATCGGCAGATCAAAATTGGCGCTAAGGCTTCTTAGGTCGTCGATGAGGGGGGTGGGGTCGGCGTTGTCTTCGCGGCCTGTCGCCATGCCATGGATCATCATGGTGGCGCGAATGTCGTGCCCCGTCGGTCCGGCATCGCCGGAGGCATTCCGAAACAGGGCCAGCAACGAATCGACACCGCCGCTGAGCGCGACGATCGTCCTTCCGCCACCTTGGTCCGAAACGTCAGCGATCTCAGCCGCCTCGAGTTCGAATAGTCTGCAGTGCTCTGGTGCCGCCAAAGACCAGGCGCTTTGGTAGTCGATGACGTTGCGCAGCAACTGTCGGCTGACGGGCCCATGAATGCGCAACGTCCCGCCGAGTCCCATCGCAGGAAACAGGGAGGCGATCAAAAAAGGGTCCAGCGTCGTCAGGTCCGGCACGTCGAACGGGGCGTCAACCCCGAACGTGATTGTCTTGGTCCACAGGCGAGAGCCGTCTTGCTGTGCTTCCAGCGTCAGCGCATGGTCCAGCCGGCCTGCGCCGTGGCGCTTGGTAACGACGCGGGCATCAATCGACACTTTTCGGTCGGTCTTTGACGGATAGTCAGGTTGCACGATGGCGCATGAAATCATCAACCGTCCCATCGAGAATTGAGGCCAACTGATCTGCGAGTGTCTCGACCCAATAGAACGAACATGGCCGGAGGCGGCAACAACAAATCTCTAAGGCAGTTTGCGATTTTCGGGGGCCGGCTCGTCAGCGCCGACATCCTTCCGTCGAACCTCAATAGGCACCCTCCAAATAAGCGTGAGTGATCAGGTATCGGCTTGCGCTAACTTCGCCGCCCCGCGCGTGCCTTGTTGAACTCGCGCATGCGCGCAAACACGTCCACGCCCAATTGGCGATAGACGTCCAAGATGTCGACCATCACCCAGTTTTCGCGAATGAGTCCTTTTTCGATCCGCCAAAAATCCAGCGAGCACATGGTGATGCGCGTCCCTGACGGCGCGATCCCCATCCAACCATCGTGGCTGAGCGTTTGCACCATGTTAGGCCAGCCGGTGACCGCCGTGTAATTGCCGTCGCCGAAGAAGTGGTAGGTGATCTCGTCGAGATATTGGCCTCGGTCGGGCATAGCATTGAGAAACGGGATCTGGTGCCAGTTTCGAAAGCCCCCAATGCCGCGCCCCGTGCCAATACCGGCAGGACCGTACCAGTTCATTTTCGGATGCCAGAATCGCGGCATCTCCATTGCCTCCGGTCCACCTTGGCTCGGATGCCGCTTCATGTGGGTGAGCATCGACACGACATGGTCGCAGGACGCCTGCGCGCGCTCGCGGTCGTATGGCCCGGGAACGATGCCGTCGAGCGTCGCCGGACCGGGAATATGGAATTCGAGGCCAAGGGAAGGTGCCATCGGCCAGGCGCCGGCTTGCATCATCACTTCTGGAATGTCCCAGAGCGCTTGCATCTCGACAATTTTCCCGTTCTCGAACCGGTAAAACTCGTGAAACCGCATGTGGGCGAGGTGGCCGGTCGGCGGGATGTCGAGCCAGGGGGCGGCGAACGTGCCCATGTAATGTCCGCCGCAGCCAATCCAGTCGCCGTCATGCTCGGTCCGGCCACCCATCACGATCCAGTCGCGGCGCTCAAGATCGGGCCAGGCCGAAAAAAGCGGCGCATAACATGTTTCGTAGAGCGCGTCGGCCCCCGACAGTTCCGCAAATGGATGGGGCATGCGGATGATGGCGTCGGGGGCGAATAGGTTGCCGAATGCGGCCCTGACGCCCGCCTCGTCAAAATCATACTGTGCCCGTCGAAGCGGCGTGAACGCGGTCTTGTGTGCAGTGTGAATGTTGGCCATGAAGCCACATTGCCTTTGTGCTGCTGAGTCGATGAGAAGATTAGGGGTCGATCTTTACCCTTTCCCATCGCTCGCTGTCAGCCCGTTAGCAATCCAGCGTCGGAAAACATCTACACGGGGCATGGCGAAGGTGCCTCTTCTTCAGCGTCCCGGAAGATGAAGTGGGCGAAGGGCTAGTGCGGCGCGACGACGCTCGCAAGCAATCCCGAAACATCATCAAGCGAGTCCAGCCCTTCGACAAGCCGCATGAATCTCTCCTGAGATTGATGGTCGAGCTGTTTTGATGAGCCATCCAAAAACTTCTGGCAAAGCTCCCCCCAAGTCAGCGGGTTCGCGGGGCCGCCGCGATAGGTGCCATCCGATCGCCCTGAAAACCTGCTGCCGTCATGGGTCGCCACAGTGATCTCGAAGACAAGCTTGTCCTTGCCCATGGCCGCGATAGCCGGGTCGATGGCGACCGCGACCTTCCTCTGCATGTCTTGGCAGGCGTCGGACTGCACGAAGTCGTTCGAGAATTCGTCCGGTCCGGCTTGTCGCCGCAATGCGATCGCGGCCATCTGAAAAGGCACGCAGAACTTCGCTTCCAACGCGGTCGTGGCGTGGGTGACGCGAAGCGGGCCGGGATTGATGACATTCGGCCCGGTTTTCACGTGGATGCGGTCAATGTCGGCAGCGTCGATATCGTTCTGGGTTACGAGCTTTCGCATCGCATCCATCCCGGGATGACCGACGACACCAGAGGGGTAGGGCTTTACGGATATGCCGGGGCTGACGATCGCGAACGGGTTTCCAAGCCGATTGGCGGTCTTGGTTTCGTCGAAGCCACCACCGAACGCCTCGAAGAACCCGCGCCCGCCTTCCAGCGCATTGGCGGGACCGTCGAAGCCGAGGCTTGCCAGCCGGGCCGCGGTCACCCCGGATTCGGCTGCCCGACCGACATTAAGTGGCTTCGCCATCGTGCCGTGATTGACGCCCAATCCGGATGACATCGTCGCGGCGATGGCCAAGGCGTTCCGAGTTTGGACTCTGGATAGGGCCATTAGCTTGCTGGCCGCGACAACCGCGCCGAACACGCCGATCGTGCCGCTGGAATGGAAGCCGCGACCGCCGGTGAAGTGGTCGGGATGGATGGCCTCGGCAATCTTAACCTGAACCTCAAGGCCCAAGATGAATGCGGTCAGGAAATCCGTGCCGGAGGCATGCAGATGTTCACCGACCGCCAGCGATGCGCATAGCGGCTGCATCGTCGGATGGATCAGGACGGATCGATCCTTTTCCAGCGAAAGCGCCGTGTCGTCCCAGTCAAGCGCATGACCGGCGACACCGTTGGCCAAAGCGGCCAGGTGAACCGGCGCGCGAAGATCCCCGGAACCGATGATGGTCGCCTCTTCGACACCGTCAACTGCCTTGACATAATCGCGGGCAATTTTTGC
>JBCCER010000135.1:0-12415 GCA_039030175.1 Pseudomonadota bacterium | reverse complement strand
TGCCATGGGGCCGCTGGGTATGGGCATGGCATTCTGGTTCGGCAGTGAGTCGAATTATTACGGGCACAACGCCATTCTGCGCATGGCGCCGTTCATGGAACATTGCCATCTGCCTAAGGTGCGTGGCCTGGGGCCTCTCAACGGCGAAATATTGAGTCATGACTTCGTCGAGGCTGCCTTTCTGCGCCGGGCGGGTTACGAGGTCTGGTTACTGCCTGTGAATGAAGGCAGCTACGAGGAGATGCCGCCCGACCTGCCGCGCTACCTGAAACGCGACCGGCGTTGGTGCAACGGCAACCTCCAGCATCTGGCGATCTTGGTGAAGCCGGGGCTGCACATGGTGAGCCGGCTGCACATGCTGATCGGTGTTGCCACCTATGTGACGGCGCCGCTCTGGCTTTTCCTGATAGGCGCCGCCTGCTGGGCATTGTTCATGGCGCCCGGCGTGGTCGCGCCAGGCCCGGCTGACCCTGATGTCCCGACCTTGGTCGATCGGCTGGCAGCACTAACGCCCCAGCTTTGGATGTTGGCGTTGATCGCTTTGTTACTGCTGGCGCCAAGATTGCTCGGTGTCGCGGCTATCCTGGCCCGCGCCGAAACGCGAAGGCGCTATGGTGGCGTGGCGAAGCTTCTGCTGGGTATTGGCGCTGAAATTGGATTCACGGCGTTGCTGGCTCCGATCCTCATGGTCTCCCGCACGGCGGCGATCGGCGGCATTCTCGCGGGCTGGTCATCTGCATGGGAGCCGCAGAACCGGGTCGGCGGTGGGCTTTCCTGGTCGCACGGTCTGCGCTGCCAGGCGCTGGCACTGATGCTCGGTATCGGGTTGACGACCTTCGTGTTCTCGATCGAGCCGGCTGCGTTGATTTGGTTTTCGCCGGTGCTGTTCGGTTTGGTCCTTGCAGTGCCGATCGCTGTCGTCAGCGCACGTGAGGATATTGGCCTTGCGACAGTACGCTGGGGCTTGTTTCAGCTCCCCGAAGAACAGCAACCGACCGATGTGACGGCCTTGGAAGCGGCGCAAACCAACCGTGCCGATCGCCCCGCAGCTTCGATCGCGGCATAGCGGGCGCCGATCAAACTCTCCGTCCAAATTGAGTTGTGGATAAAAAAATGGGGCCTTTCGGCCCCATTCGTGGTTCAGTCTCTCTTGAACAAAACCTGCAACGATGGGACTGGGTGCTCTGCCGACCCAGTCCCGCCCAACTTTGCATGGGGTCAGTTCGAAACAGGAGCATTGTCGATCTGGAACCCCGGTACCGGGGTTGTATTGGCGGGTCGTGGTTCGATGCCTCCCCATAGGGATTCAGAGGTTTCGATGTAGCCGGGGATGTCCTGTTCCCACCAGCCAACAACGCGATCGTTGATGTTCAGATAGAGCCGATCGTCGACGATGCGCCACAAGAGTGGGTTACCAGGAACCTTGCCACCCTGGGCGACACCGTAGGCGCAGTGACCGTCATAGGCTGGAATGAAGGCCTCAGGGTCTTCGAGGAAGCGCACACGGTTCTCCTCGCTGGCGAAGGCCCAGACGGAGCCATTGTATTCAGCCGTGATCGATGTATTGCCCGGCAGCGGGGCAGGCTGGGCTTCGCCGACCGCGTTCTGCTCCAGATCCCAATAGGAAACGACGTCATAGCCGCTGACCGCGTAGCCCGTCGGGTCGACATATTGCTCGCCGGCAAACGCAGAGACGGACACAAGAACCGCAAGTGATGCGCCCGTGACGGCGCCCAGAAACAAACCTTTCATGATCAAGGATACTCCCGAAGCTATCTTAATGTTGAACGGAGGGGATTCCGGCCGCGTACGGACCGTCCTTCATCAGCCGACGCACATGCGTGCCGATGATCGAACCGACAAAGCCGCAGACCAGCCATAGCCAGCCATGCAAACTGCCGGAGGCGACGCCGCTGAAGTAGGCGCCGATGTTGCAGCCGAAGGCCAGGCGTGCGCCGTAGCCCATCAAGAGCCCGCCGATGATCGCAGTCATCACACCGCGCCAGGGCAGTCGCCAACCGGGCGCAAACCGACCGGCCAGGCCAGCGGCTGCCATTGCGCCAAGAATGATGCCGAAATTCATGACCGATGTGGTGTCGGCCAGCAAAGAGCGTTCCAGTAGGCCCTGGCGGGCTGCCCAATACGCGTATGGGCTGAGATCGAATCCCGCGGTATCTGCGATCTTGCCGCCCCAAAGGGCGAAACCGGATGTTATGCCCCACGGCCGCCCCGCCAAGATCAGCGTTGCGGCGTTCAGCACGGCAAGGCCAACAGCACCCCACAGCAGTGGCCAGGGCCCGCGGACGAGACTGACCGACCCGTCGGTCTTTCCCAGCGGCTTCTTCCCATCCACCGATCGTCGACTGACCAGCCAATAGATCAGCCCGAAAACAACCAAGTTGGCGGCCAGCGCTATCGGCCAGCCCATGATGCGCACGAGGGAGAAGCTGCCCAGGGACGGTTGATCCAACCACCAGGGCAGGTTGAAGGTCGCCAGGAGAGAGCCTGCGATAAAGGCTGCCAACGTGACCACCATGCGTGTGTTGCCCCCGCCGGCTGTGTAAAGGGTTCCGCTGGCGCAGCCGCCACCCAGTTGCATGCCGATGCCAAAAATGAACGAGCCGACGGCGACGGAAATGCCTACCGGAAAGACGAATCCGTTGATGGAGCGACCGAATATCTCTCCGGCACCCAAAATAGGGAAAAACATCGCGACCGCGATCGCGAGCATAACCATCTGTGCCCTGAGGCCGGCACCGCGTCTCTCGAATACGAAGGCGCGCCAAGCCGAGGTGAAGCCAAAGGACGCGTGGTAGAGGGTGAGCCCGAGCAAGCCGCCAACCGTGGCGAGAGCTGCCAAGCGCCAGCCATATTCGGCCCCGACGATGACAACCAGAAGGCCGAGAACACCTAATGCCGTAGTCGTCGCGACAACATTGCGGGCCGTGCCGGGAGGTGCCGTATTTTCCGGCTGTGGGACGATAGAATCAGGCATGATGGCGCGAGCGACATCCGGCGTTGAAGGATTGTGCACAGCTAGACAAATAGTCCGCAATCCGCTCCGCCGCGATCAAGTCAGGGTCAACAGTTGGTGAGACGGAGAGACAGCACACCCAAGGCGTTCTATCTAAGACACCAGGCGCCGATCGAGGAGTTCGGGAGCCGTTTGTTTTTTGCAAAGGGAAGCTCATGATCAGCGCCGAAGCCACCAGCCAACAAAGCAGCCGAATGCCCGACTGTCGCGGCTTGGACGTGACCGCCGGTAGTGCGCTTGCCGTTTCGGCTTTCGACGATGCGATTCGTGCCTTCCTCCGTCATGGACGCGACACCCCAGACCATCTGAAAGTTGCCTTTGGCCATGACCCAGACCTAACGATCGCGCATGCCGCTAAGGGCCTTTGGTCGGTGCTGATGGGCCGGCGCGAAGTTCTTCCGGTGGCCAAGCAAGCACTTCAGGATGCCAAGAGCAGCCTGTCCCATCGAGGCGGCACTGCCAGGGAACACGCCTTTGTCGCCGCCCTTGAGCGCGCTGTCGTCGATGATTTCAATGGCGCTGTCGTGGTGTTGGAGACCAGCCTGGCTGAACAGCCGCATGACGCGCTGGCCATGAAGCTTGGTCATCAAATGCGTTTTATGACCGGCGACGGACCAGGGATGCAGCAGTCGACCGCACGGCATCTGGCGCACTGGACCAAGGATATGCCCGACTATGGCTATCTGCTGGGTTGCCACGCGTTTGGACTAGAGGAGACTGGCTCGCTTGAAGAGGCGGAGCGGGCGGGGCGCGCCGCCGTTGAGATCGAGCCCGAGGACGCCTGGGGCTTTCATGCGGTTGCCCATGTCTTTGAGGTGAGCGACCGTCCGCGAGATGGTGTGTCGTGGCTGGTGCATCACACCCCGGCGCTCAAGCGCAGCAACAATTTTGCCTATCACGTCTTCTGGCACCGTGCGCTGTTCCACCTCACCATGGGCGAAATAGGAACCGTCCTGTCGCTTTACGACCAATCGATCCGCGCTGATAAGACCGATGATTTCCGCGATGTCGCCAACGCCGTGTCGCTGCTTTGGCGTTTGCAGGCGATGGGCGTCGATGTCGGCGGCCGCTGGGGTGAACTGGCGGAGCTTGCCGAGCGCCATATAGGCGATCACGCCTACGGCTTTGCGGATGGTCACTATCTGCTCGCCCTTGTCGGTGCGGGACGCGATGGAGCCGCTGCCCGCTTTGTTCAGTCGGCCGCGGCGGCAAACACCGTGGCGCCTGATGGGGCCATTGGGCATCAGCCATGGGTGTGGCGCTCGATCGGATGCAATTTGGCCGAGGCGATTCTCGCCTTTGGCCGAGGTGACGATGACGGTGTAATCAGTGCCCTGATCGGTGTACGCGATCGCGTCCACCTGTTGGGCGGCAGCAATGTCCAGCGTGATGTCTTCGAACTCGTCATTCTCGAAGCCGCGGTCCGCAGCGGTAATCAATCGTTGGCCAGTTCCTTAATGGCCGAACGGTGTCGCAAGCGCGGTGACGACGGCTTCACCTATCGGTGGGGTTCGCCGGATGACTTGGCGACCGAGCCCTTGTTAATGGCGGGCGCCGGTATCTGAAGACCCTGAGCCGGGTAACCCCAAAGATTGCTAGTCCATTGCCGGTGTAGAGTATTGTTGTAATCGGTGGTGACTTTACTCAGCCGCATTAGCCGGTCGTGAGGACTCAACCTGTTCCGTGCTTGAAGGGGGCGGGCTGCTGGTCCGTGGTTTCTTTGCGCGCCAGGGTTCGGATTTCAGCCAACCGAGCAGATAGGCGATGCCGATCAAGGTCGCGATAGCGATCGCATTAACGATAAGAACCCAAATCAACTCGCGACCTGTATGGTCGAGTGCGATACCCGCATAGCGCGACAGTGCCATGGCGAACAAGAACACGGGCAGCGATTGCTGGCCGCATTTCATGATCGGCCGCCCTAGAGGGCTTGCCAGCCACTTCTCGTGCCCCTTGAGCGCGACAACCACCAGATAGGCGGCCGCCAAGAAATGTATGTAGCGCAAAATGCCAAAGTTGGTTTTGTTCAACCACGGGCGGATGGCTTCGCGAATCTCGGTTAGGGATTCGTAGTTACGCCACAGCGGCCAATGCCCGAGCAGGACTCCAATCACGATGATCAGCACGGCACCGCCGATCAGCCATTTGGACACCGGCGGCGGTTTCAGCCAGCCCATCGAAAGACTGAGGCCGGTAAAGAAAATCAACTGCCAGCCGAACGGATTGAAGAACCACGGCCGGTCACTGTTGGGTCTGACTTCCGCCGGCAGGTCGAAGCCAAAGAACCAATTGGCCCAATAGAGCGCGAGAGAGGCACCCAGAGCCACCCAAGGATGGATTCGCGCCAAGGCGAACATCACCGGCATCAGCGCCAGCACGACGATATACATCGGCAGGATGTCGAAATAGTTCGGCACATAATGCAGCGTGAACAGGCCGACGATCGCGGTCGTGGTGTCGTTGAAAAAATAGCCGAGGTTGAGCTGATTGATGTAGTTGCGGGTATCGAACAGTTCGTTCGCCACCGCCATGGACATGGCGACAAAGAAGAACAACAACAGATGTCCCAGATAGACCTGCCAGGCCCGATATCCGGTGCGGGCAGTACCCAACCAGAATCCGCGTTTGATAAAGCTGCTGCCAAAGGCGATCCCAGCGGCGTAGCCCGACATGAAGACGAACATCTCGGTCGCGTCAGAGAAGCCAAAACGCGCTGGAATCCAGCGTGCCAGCCAATTTGACGGCACATGGGCCAACAGGATGATGATGAAGGCCAGCCCCCGGAAAAAATCGACCCGGGGATCCCGTCCGATCAGGTTGGAAACCGGCGCATTGGATGTGCCTGACTTAGAAGGCATCGTCGTAAGCCCTGCGGTCAAACGTACAGGCGATCACGGTGAAACGGTCTGCCGCGAGCGCCTTTGAGAAGGTGGCCTCGAACGCCGCTAGATCGCCGACGGTTTCGCCGACACCGCCCAACGATCGCGCCACGCCGGCAAAGTCGGTGGCATCGAAATCGACCCCGACACCCTGCAACCCGCGTCGACGCTGCTTCAACTCGATCAGCGCCAGCGATCGGTCCGCGAAGACGACGATGACGACCGGCAGTCCCAAATCGCGCAGGGTTGCGAGTTCGCCGAGACCCATCTCCAAACCCGCATCGCCGATGAATGCGACCACAGGCCGGTCCGGGCTTGCCAGCTTGGCGCCTGCTGCCAGCGGAACGGCGCAACCCATCGTGCAAAGCGCTGAGGATTGCATGAGGCCGCGTGGCTCGCGGCACGCCCAGATCTGGCTAAATAGGATACGGTGGGCACCGCTATCGGCTGTCGTAAGCGCGTTGTCCGGGGCCAGGGCGCGGGCGGCGTGGACCATTGTTTGCGGCGACCAGCCCTCTGTGGGTGCGAAGGCGTCCGCAAGCTGCCGCTTGGTCCGCTCCGGCCCTCCGCCAGGCCACAAGCCTTCGGCGGCGTAGCCATCGGTGATCGCAGCGAGTCCGGCGGCGATGTCACCGACGAACACATGTCGCGCCGTATGCATGAAATGGCTGTGGCCGACGGCCGAGATCTCGATTACAGGCGAGCCTTGTGGCCAGGGCGCGCGCCAGCCAACGCGCATCTCGATCGGGTCATAACCCGCCAGCAGGATGCAATCGCTCTGTTGAACTAAGGGCAGCAAGAGCGCGTCCGCCTTAGGCGATAGTCCGGCACCACCCATTGCAAGCTCATGGTCCTCGGCGACCAAGCCCTTTGCCTTGTAGGTGGTGACAAGCGGTATCCGATGCTCTTCAACAATGTCCCGGACTGCCGACGCCGCGCCCGGTTCCAGCGCGTCGACACCAGCGATGATGAGCGGCTTGGTCGCCGCCGAAAGGAGCTGTCGTGCGGCATCCAATTCAGCTCCCGGCGCTGGGCCGACCGATGCCGGTCTTGCCGTCGCCGCTGTTCTGATCACCGAAGGTCTCTCTTGGCCTTCGGCGACTGAAATCGGAACATCGATATGAACTGGTCCCGGCTGACCTTCCTGAGCGATCGCCAAAGCCTTTTCGATAACGATGTCCACATTGCCGCTGACGGCTTTCAGGCTCGCCTTCACAACGGGTCGAAGCAGGGCCTGGTGATCGAATACCTGATGGGTGTAGGTCAGCGCCTCGGCTTCATCGATGCAGCCGGTGAGAAAGATCAAGGGCACCCGGTCTTGCCAGGCATTGGCAACGACATTAACCGCGTTGGCCACGCCCGGCCCAATGGTCGCCAGCAGGATACCGGGTTTGCCGTCGCGATGATAAACGCCCTCGGCCATGAAACCGGCATTGTTCTCATGCTTGGTGAGGACGAAGCGGATTCCAGCGCGGGTCAACGCGTCCATCAAGGCGAGGACCTCGCCGCCGGGAATGCCAAAGGCATAACGGCAGCCTTCTTCAGCCAGCCTTTGCGCGATGATGTCGGCGCCTGTCTTTTCGGTCACGTACGACCTGCCATCTCGATCACGCCGCCATCCGACAACGCGGACAGGGCGTCGTCTTCCAAATTAAGGTAGTCGCGGAGCACCTCGGCCGTATCGGCGCCAAGAATCGGGGGTGCCCGCTTTACGTCGACCGGGGTCGCACTCAGATGAAGCGGATTGCCGATCAAATCTGCGGTTCCGGACAGCGGGTGATCGACTGAAATGCGCATGTTCCGGGCGCTGGTTTGTGGGTCTTCGAACACTGTATCTATGGTGCGAACGGGTCCACATGGCACGCCTAGCGGGTCCAGCACATCGATCCAGGCATCTGTGTCCCGCGCTAGCGTCAGGGCGTCCAGCAGGGGGATAAGGGTCGTTCGATTGCGGACGCGATCGGCGTTGGTCGCAAAGCGACTGTCTGTGGCCAGGGCCGGCGCGCCGGCCTCCTGGCAAAAGCGGGCGAACTGGTCGTCATTGCCGATGGCTAGGATCATATGTCCGTCCGCCGTGGTGAACACTTGGTAGGGAACGATGTTAGGGTGGCCATTGCCAAGACGCGGCGGCGCCTCACCCGCAGTGAGGTAATAGGTGCCGGCGTTGATCAACCAGGCGATCTGGCTGTCCAAAAGCGCGAGATCGATGTGCTGCCCTTCGCCGGTCAGGTCGCGATGGCGCAGCGCGGCAAGAATGCCGGTAGCGGCGTACATGCCGCACATGACGTCTGCAATTCCGACCCCCGCCTTGTAGGGCGGTCCGTCCTCCGGGCCAGTCACGCTCATGATGCCGCCCATGCCCTGAACCAGGAAATCATAGCCGGCCTTGTGCGCCCGCTCGCCAGTCCGCCCAAATCCGGATATTGAGCAGTAAACCAGGCTGGGCATCGTCTGCTTGAGCTGCTCATAACCTAGGCCGCGCCGTTCGAGGTCCCCGGTCTTAAAGTTCTCGATCAGGACATCGGACTGCTCGGCCAGGCGCCGAACCAGATCGACCCCTTCCGGCTTGGCAATATCGATCGCAACCGAGCGTTTTGAACGGTTTGCCGCCAGGTAATAGGCGCTTTCCCGTGTTTCGTTTCCCTGCCCGTCTTTCAGGAATGGAGGCCCCCAGGCGCGCGTGTCGTCGCCGCGTCCTGGCCGTTCGATCTTGATCACATCCGCGCCAAGATCACCCAGCAGTTGGGTGCAGGTGGGTCCGGCCAGAATCCGGCTCAGGTCAAGGATGCGAACGCCCTCAAGTGGCCCGCTCATTGCTCATGTTCCAAGGTGGCTAGTTTCTCGGTTCCGGTCGTATCACCCAAGTGGTGCGTGGCCTAGCGTTGTTTGCGCCAAATCATGCTCACAAGCTGGTTATCGCAGGCTGCGAATTGTGGTTCTAGGTCCCGCTTGAAAAATAGACGGTGGTGCCAAGAAGGCGAATGACGGATAGTTTGCCGAATCACAAACCGGGCTGAGGCCGCAATAGAGTATGGGTTTTCTGCGGCGCACTGGCCGGGGCGACGGCGAGTGGAGGGATTGAGGTCCATGAGACGGTTGTTGCGATCTTGTGCGGTGTTGACTGTAACCGCAAGCCTAGTCGCGGCTTGTGACAATGAGCCACCGGAGGTGCCTGCGCGCGTTCGTGCCATCGCCCCCTTTACCGTTGGGGATTTGGCGGGCGATGTCAGCCGAACCTTGCCGGGCCAGTTTCAAGCGGTGAACAGCGCCAGTCTCGGCTTTTCGGTCGCCGGCACGCTTCAGTCGCTGCCGGTCGTGGTCGGACAGCAAGTGTCAGAGGGCGATGTCCTTGCCGAGTTGGACCCGCGCTCCTACCAGCTCGATGTCGCGTCGGCACAGGCCGACCTGCAGCAAGCGCAAGCAAATGCCAACGAGGCAGAGACAGAACTCAACCGCCAAAGGCAACTGTTTCAAGGAGGTTGGATCAGCCAATCGGCACTCGATTCCTACCAGGCCAGCGCTGATACCGCGTCAAGTCAAGTCGATGCTGCGCAGGCCCAAGTGGCGCTTGCCCAGCGCAACTTGGACGAAACGGTTTTGACAGCCCCGTATGACGGTTCCATCTCGTCTGTCCCTGCCGACAATTTCACCGTGGTTACTGCCGGTGAACCGGTGGTCGAGATCGATGCGGCCGGCGCCATTCAACTCAACATGGCGGTGCCAGAACGGCTCGCCTCCAACATGACTGTGAATATGGAGGTTGTGCTGGATGCCGCGACCATCGACGATTGCGGTTGTACGGGTCGCATCTCAGAAATTGGCCAATCGCTGAATGTTGCCGATACGGTGACTGTGAACGTCGCAGTCATCAACCCGCCAGAGGATCTGCTGCCGGGCATGACCGGATCGGCAACTTTCCAGTTTCATGAAGGACCCGACGGATACTACGTGCCTTTTGGCGCCATCGCTGCCGGTGACACGCCTGATGTCGCCTACGTCTTCCGCTATAACGCTCAGGCGGGCGTGGTCAATCGGGTCCAGGTCACTACGTCCGGTGGTCAGGGCGAGAATGTGCTCGTGACCGAGGGGATAAGTCCGGGAGATGTTATCGCGGCCGCAGGCACCGGGCTGCTGCGTGACGGTCAGGCAGTCCGCCTGCCGGCCGACGCATCCTAAGAGGGTCACGTTTCATGCAGTTGACCCGGCTGGCGATCGACAATTCGCGCGTCATGGTGCTGTTGGTTCTGTTTCTGACCATCTATGGCATCATCGTCTATCTGAACTATCCGAGTTCCGAAGACCCGACGATTCAGATCAGAACCGTCAAGATCAATGCCCAGGCGCCGGCGCTCAGTCCGACCCAAATGGAGAATCTGGTCTCGCGGCCGCTTGAAGAGGCGGTGCGCAACGTCGACCAGGTCACTGACGTCACGGCAGCCGTTCGACGCGGGTCGACCATCATTACGGTAACGATCGGGGACTATGTCTCGGATGTCACCGAGGCGATCCAAGCCATCCGAAATCGCGTTGAGAACACTACGCCGACATTGCCGCAGGCTGTTACAAACGTGACGGTTCAGGAGGATATCGGCCTGGTCGCGATTGCTTCCATCGCCCTGTGGGCAGACGGCTTTTCCTATGCCGACATGCGACGAACGGCCGAGGACATCGAAGCGCGAATCATGGATCTGGAGGAAGTCCGCAAAGTCACGTTTTACGGCGTGCAGGATCAGCAAATCTTTGTCGATTTCGACCCCATTCGGGTGGCGGAGCTGGGCGTCGACCCTCAGATCGCCGCGAATGCCATCATCGCCCAAAACCAGCCGGAGCCCACTGGCGTTGCGTTTGTCAGCGGACGGCGCCTGGTGGTCGTTCCCACCGGAGCGCTGCAGAATGCTGAAGACGTCGCCTCAGTCCTGTTTCAAGATCCGGAATCCGGCGATCTGATTTCGATTGGCGCTATCGCCGATGTACGCACGGGCTTTCAGGATCCGCCGAACCAACCCGTGTTGTACAATGGTCGGCCTGCCATCGTGCTTGCGGTGTCGACTCATGAAGGCACCAACAATGTGGATTTCGGTCAGGAACTGACTAGCCTGGTCAATGAAATCCAATATGAACTGCCGATCGGTATGGAGTTGGGCTTTGCGACCTATCAGCCCGACCTGATTGAAGAAAGCATCGATGAGGCGATGGAGAATGTCTACGAGACCGTGGGCATCGTCCTGTTTGTCGTGCTGGTCTTCCTTGGCATTCGAGCGGGTTTGATCGTCGGGTCGCTGGTGCCGATTTCGATGCTCGCCGGCGTGATCTTGATGTCCTTGATGGGTGTCGAATTTCAGCGCATGTCGATCACCGCGGTGATCATCGCCTTGGGCCTGCTCGTCGACAATGGCATCGTCATCGCCGAGGATATGCGCGTGCGCATCGAGCGCGGTGCGACCCATCGCGAGGCTGCGATCCAGTCGGGTACCACGCTTGCCCTGCCACTGCTGAATTCGGCGCTGACCACGTCAGTCGCCTTCGTGCCCATCGTCCTGATCGCCGGTTCAACGGGCGACTATGTGCGCTCCCTCGGAACGGTTGTGATCATGCTCGTCCTGTCGTCATGGTTCCTCGCCATGACGGTAACGCCCTTGTTTTGCGTTTGGTTCTTGAAGGTTAAGAAAAAGGACAATGTCGAAGAGGATCTTCAGATCGAGGATTATCGCGGTTGGCTTTACACGCCCTATAGCCACTTCATCCGGGCAATTCTGGGGCCGTTCCGCATTCCCTTCGTCATTCTTATCGCCGGATGTCTGGCGGCTTCGGTCTGGGCGCTGAACCGTTTGCCGACCGAGTTTTTCCCGCTCGGCGAACGCGAGCAGTATCTTATCTACATCACCATGGAGACCCAGGCCGACATCAGATCCACCTACGCGGTGACTCACCAGCTGGCGGATTGGTTGTCGGACAGCGAGGCCAACCCAGAGGTCGCCTCCAACGTCGCCTATATTGGGTCGGGAGGCCCCCGGTTCTTCCTGTCGCTCACGCCTCTAGACCCTGCCCAGAACGTGGCATTCATCCTGGTTGATGTCGAGGACGGCTCCCAGGTCGCCGAGATGATCGAGCGGACCAACACCTACGTTGATGCGAATCTGCCTGGGGTCAATGTCGATGCCAAGCAGATGTGGATGGGGGCAACGGAGCCGGGCGTAATCGACGTAAGGTTGATCGGCCCGACAAGCCAAACGTTGGAGCTTTATCGGGTTGCCGAACAACTTCAGGACGTCTTCTACAGTCAAAATGGTGCCGAGGGTGTCTCGATCGATTGGGGCAACCCGGCCATCGAGCTGCGTCTGGTCATCGATCAAGCACGCGCGGAACGGCAAGGCGTTTCCACCGAGGACGTCACTAACGCGCTGTTCACCACACTGAATGGCCAGCAAATCACGAGCCTGCGTGAAAGCGAGTTTGAGATTCCCGTAGTCGTGCAATCTGGCGAGGCGTCCAGCGAAGGCCT
>JBCCER010000134.1:0-12430 GCA_039030175.1 Pseudomonadota bacterium | reverse complement strand
GGCTGCAAAGTCAGCGGCGAGATCACTCTCGATGGTGGCAGCATCTTTGACCGGGCCTTAGACGTCGTACAGCTACGCGCGCGGGTGGGGATGGTGTTCCAAAAGCCAAACCCATTTCCGAAATCCATCTATGACAACATTGCATACGGCCCCCGCATTCACGGTCTATGCGCAAACAAGGAAGAGCTCGACCAGGTTGTTCAAAGCAGCCTGGAACGCGCCGGCCTTTGGAATGAGGTCAAGGACCGGCTGCCTGAGCCGGGAACCGGCCTGTCGGGCGGACAGCAACAGCGTTTGTGCATAGCGCGCGCCGTCGCGGTCAGCCCCGAAGTCATCTTGATGGATGAGCCCTGCTCGGCGCTCGATCCGATTGCCACGGCGCACATTGAGGAACTGATCGATGAGTTGCGGACCAACTACACCATCGTGATCGTCACCCACAACATGCAGCAGGCAGCCCGGGTGAGCCAGCGCACGGCGTTCTTCCATCTCGGCGATCTGGTCGAACACAACCAGACGCAGGAGATCTTCACCAATCCACAGGACGAGCGAACCCAGGGTTACATTACTGGGCGCTACGGCTAACCGTACATAATCGGGTCACATCGATGCCAACTGAACATATCGTCACATCGTTCGATCAGGAGTTGGATCTCCTGAAGCGGACCATTGTCCAAATGGGCGGGTTGGCCGAGCGCCAGCTCGAGGCCGCGATCCAAGCCGTCGTCAGGCGCGACTCGGATCTGGCAAGCCGGACCGTCCGGGCCGACGCACGCCTCGACGACTACGAGACCCAAATCGACAACGACACCATCCGTATGCTGGCGCTGCGGCAGCCCTTGGCACAGGATTTGCGGGAAATCGTCTCGGCGCTGAAGATTGCCTCCGATCTAGAGCGCATTGGCGACTATGCCGCGAACGTCGCCAAACGTGCCGTGGCTTTAGCGCAGGTTCCGGTGGTCCGGCCGGTCCATACCATCCCGCGCATGGGTCGACTGGTTCAAGAGATGATCAAAGAAGTCCTGGACGGCTATGCCGATCGGGACTTGGATAAGGCACTGTCGGCCTGGTCGCAGGATGAGGAGGTTGACGACCTCTACACCAGCCTGTTCCGCGAGACTTTGACCTACATGATGGAAGACCCGCGGAACATCACACCGTGCACCCATCTTCTGTTCATCGCCAAGAACATTGAGCGCATGGGTGATCATGCCACCAACGTCGCCGAAACGATTCATTTCCTGATCGAGGGCAAACCCTTGGTCGAGCCGCGGCCGAAGGGTGATGCGTCAAGCTTCGCGGTCGTGACGCCCGATGAGCCTGGCGATCAGGACGCTTAGGAAGCTGGTTTTAGGGGGAGTTTCTGCCATGCGTGGTAATGGCGGTCCGCTGGTCCTGGTTATTGAGGACGAGGTCGATCTGGTCACCTTGCTGACCTACAACCTCGAAAAGGAAAACTACCGCGTTCTCGCTGCATTCGAGGGTGATGAGGGCGTGATGCTGGCGGCTGAGCAGCACCCGGACCTCATCTTGCTGGATTGGATGCTGCCCAACCGGTCCGGCATCGATATCTGTCGGCAATTGCGCCGTACCGCTGCGAGCCGCGACATCCCCATAATCATGCTGACCGCACGCGGCGAGGAAGGGGACCGAATTCGCGGTCTCAATGCTGGGGCGGACGACTATGTGACCAAACCTTTCTCCACCAACGAATTGCTGGCCCGCATGCGCGCTGTATTGCGCCGTACTGCACCAGCAACGGCGTCGGAGCTGTTGCGTATGGCCGACATCGTGATGGATCTCGCGGCCCATCGCGTGCGAAGGGGCGAACGGGACATTCATCTCGGCCCCACCGAGTTCCGCCTGCTACGCCATTTCATGCAGTACCCCGGCCGGGTGTTCAGCCGCGAACAGCTGCTCGATACGGTCTGGGGCCACGATGTTTATGTCGAGCCCCGCACCGTCGATGTGCACATCCGCCGTCTGCGCAAAGCGTTGAACGGCGAGAGCGATGCAGACGTCATACGCACCGTTCGGTCTGCAGGCTATGCGCTCGACGCGACGGCCCCCTGAGGCTGGCGGGGCGGGCTTTCTTGCCTTCAACGACAGGTGGCTGCTCGTCGGCGTAAGTCGGGTGACGTAGCCCGGCCTCGATGTCGTGCCAATGAGGGGTTCGGGGATAAACGCCGAGCCCGATATCGGCCCGCAAATGATCTGAAACCAAAGACACCCGTTGTGTGCCGCGGGTCGAAAAGACCGCTGCGAACAATCTCAAGATTTTCTTCATGTCTTTTCTCGCTGATTGGGGACTCCCAATTGGGAACGGCCCCTAATATTCTGCGGATGACATGACACGACCAATGGAACCTTCTCATCCAAATCATGAGCAATGCTCATGATGGGACGGCGACACTTAGTCTTGGTTGCTTTAGCGGACAAAAGTTTGCGGCGTGGCACATTGGAGCACGCCTTTGGTGAAACCCTGGTCCTCTCAGATCAAAGTGCCGAGGCCACTAGCCGGTCGTAGGCTTCTCGGCTCGGGGGTCTTGGGTGGCCGTCGCCGCCAGGATAGATGCCGGCGATATGGGGCAGAATTTGCTCCATATAGACCTCGGTCTGGCCCGGCAGTTCTCCATCGTGGAAGATATGGGCGCCATAGCGGCCCGGTCCGGCGTTGTAAGCGCCGACAAAACCGGGATAGCCGTAGATTTCATACAGCAGGCCCAGATAGGCGGTCCCGGCCAAGATATTGTCGCGTGGTTCGTGGGGGTCGGGCCCCAGATCATACCGCTGACGCATTACCGCGTAGGTGTCGGGCAGGACTTGCATCAGCCCCACGGCCCCCGCGTCACTGACGACCGGCGACCCATCCCAATGGGTCAGACCTCGGCTTTCGACACGCATGATTGCAGCGATCCAGGCGGCCGGGATGTCAAATCGTTCGGACGCCTCTTGGATATGCTCGCGCCAAGGGTCCATCGCGTCGTCGTTGAGCCAGGCATCGCGATGAACGCGGGAAAATCCAGTCCAGGGGTCCTGGCCGCCGATGCCAACAATCGCCACCGTCGGCAGCCGACCGCTGTTGACCCCCACGATCAACAACGCGCCGATGACGATAAGCGGCAGGCTCCATGCCAGGGCGGCGATGGAGAGGCGTCGGCTCGCATTCATGGGAAGGGAATCTAGCGATTGCCCCCCTATTCGCCAAGGGCGGCTGCCCGGTTCAGGTCGAGCGTCACGAGGACGATATTGTCGTCGTCAGGGTGGCGACGGCGCGCAAAGCCAAATTCCTCGGCCATCTTTAGCATCGAGGCGTTTTCTCGCAATACCTCGCCGACGATCCGTTTCAAACCTCGCTGCTTGGCATAATCGACAATTGCGGTCATGAGTCGATGGCCCAGACCGCGGCCTTTGAGGTCGGATTCGACCATGATGCCGTATTCGGCCTGCTCGCCGTCCGGGTCGGCAGCCAGTCGAACCACGCCACGGATGGCTCTAGCACCGGAATCCGCGCTGGCGGGGTCGGTAGCCACAAGGGCCATTTCACGGTCGTAGTCGATTTGGCTAAGGCGGGCCGCCATCTCGTGCGAGATACTTTGCATCGGCGTGAAAAAGCGCAGCCTGATATCGGTGGCGGTCGATCGGTTGATCATGTCGCGCAGTTGGGGCTCATCCTCCGGCAAGATCGGCCGCAATAGCATCTTGCGCCCGTCGTTGAGCTGGATATCCCGGTTGAGGTTGCGGGGTGCCGGCCTGACCGCGAGCCGCTTGGTACCGGGCGGCGGGGCCGGCTGCACTGAGATGCGCGCGTCGAGCGCCAAAACAGCCTCGTGATTGGCCAGCAGCGGATTGATATCCAATTCTGAGATCTCAGGCAGATCGATCGTCAGTTGCGACAGCTTGAGCAGCGTGTTGGTTAGTGCCTCGAAATCAACCGCCGGCCGATCACGGTATCCACTCAGCAGTTTGTAGACCCTTGTCCGTTCAATCAGGTCGCGCGCCAAAACCGTGGTTAGCGGCGGCAAGGCCATTGCGGTATCGCTCACGACCTCGACAGCCGTGCCTCCCTGTCCGAACATCAATACGGGACCAAACAACCGGTCTTCCTTTAGCCCCAAGATCAGCTCGTGGGCGCCGGCCAAGTCGGCCATCTCCTGCACCGTGAATCCGGTCATTTCAGCATCCGGCCGAACCTTGCTGATGGTCTCCAACATGGCCGCGGCGGCGGGGCTGACTGCGTCGGGGCCGCTCAGATTGAGCCGGACACCGCCGACATCGCTCTTGTGGCTGATATCCGGCGAGAGAATTTTGAGCGCTACTTGCATGCCCAGATCCGCCGCGGCGTTCGCGGCTTCCTCGACGCTTGAGGCGGTCAGGGTGCGAACCACTGGAATGTCGTATGCTTGAAGCACCGCCTTGGCCTCCGGCTCTGTAAGGCTGGTGCGGCCCTCATCAATTGCTGCCGTAATCACGGTGCGGGCTGCGTTGCGATCGGGGGTGATGGTATCGACGACTGCGGGTGTTTCCAGTAGCTGACGCTGATTGCTGCGATAGGTGACCAGGTGCATGAAGCCGCGGATCGCCTGTTCCGGCGTGTCATAGGTCGGAATGCGGTTGCGGTTGAACAGGGTCCGCGCTTCAGCGGCCGCATCTTCACCCAACCAGCTTGTAAGCACGGGCGTCCTCGGCCGCTTAGATGTGACTTCGACCACTGCGTTGGCGCTGTCGATCGGATCGGCCACCGCCGTCGGGCAGTTCAAGACCAGAACAGCATCACGGTTGGGATCAGCCAGCAAGGGTTCAAGCGCCGCCGCATAACGCGCGCCGTCGGCATCGCCGATGATGTCGACCGGATTGCCATGCGACCAGGTCTCGGGCAGGGCCTCGTTTAAGGCGGCCAGCGTCTCCGGTGCCAGCTTTGCCAGCCGGCCGCCGGCCGCGATCAGCGAGTCGGTGGCTAACACCCCGACGCCGCCGCCATTTGTTAGAATTGCCAGCCGGTTGCCCTTGATCGACAGGTTCGAGGACAGGGACTGGGTGGCGTCGAACAGCTCGGTCAGCCCTTCGACCCGCAGCATTCCGGTTCGCCGAAAGGCGGCATCATAGATGGCATCTTCACCTGCAAGCGCCCCCGTGTGGCTCGCCGCCGCCCTTGCTGCCTCGTTCGTGCGGCCGGTCTTGATGACCACCACGGGCTTCGATCGCGCCGCCGCCCTGCCCGCCGATACGAACTTCCGCGCATCGGTGACATGCTCGATGTAAAGCAGGATGGACCGGGTTCGCCCGTCGCGCGCGAGGTAGTCCAGAACGTCCCCAAAATCAACGTCCGCCATGTCGCCCAGGGAAATGACGTGGGAGAAGCCGATGCCATGATGGACGGCCCAGTCCAGCACCGTTGTTGCCACGGCACCCGATTGCGTCACGAAAGCGATGTCGCCGTCCGGCGGTTGCAAGTGCGCGAAGCTCGCATTGAGGCCAAGACGCGGGACGATCAGGCCTACGCAATTGGGACCAAGTACGCGCAGCAACCACGGTTTTGCTGCATCTAGAAGGGTTTGCGTGCGCTCCTTTCCCCTGGCATCGCTGGATTCGCCAAAGCCGGCCGTGATGACGACGGCTGCACGCGTTCCACGTTCGCCAAGTTGGGCGATCAGCTCGGCGACCGTATCGGGCGGCGTTGCGATAACCGCTAGGTCCGGCGTCAAGGGAAGATCTGTGATCGACGGGTAGGTGAGGCTGGATTCCAGATAAGACGCCGGCGGGTGCACCGCCAATACCGGGCCCTTGAAACCGCCATGCATCAGATTGCGGGCCAGGACTTGTCCAACCGAGCCTTTGCGCCGGGACCCGCCGATCACGACAACCGATTTAGGCGACAACAGAGCACCGAGATTGCGAATGGACATGGGACGCCGTCACCCTGACTGACCGACCTTGCTGATCTCTCTCGAACCTTATGCCAAATTCGATGGGTTCTGACCCATGACGTGCGTCAAAGGCGCGCCGTTAGTCTTGCTCCTGCGCGCGGGCGATCGCCTCGCCGATCTTGGCCTTCGCCATCTCCGGCCCGCCCCAATTCAGCATTTTCGACCATTTGCCCTTCTCCAGATCCTTGTAATGGGTGAAGAAATGGGAGATCTGGTCGATCAAAATCTCCGGCAAATCCCGATAGGTCGCGATGTTGGAGTAGTAGGGGTAGAGACGGTCCACGGGCACGGCGATGATCTTCTCGTCGTCGCCGGCCTCGTCCTCCATAATCATCACGCCGACCGGCCGCGACAGGATGACTGCTCCAGGGATCACTGGCGCTCTTCCGACGACGACCACATCGACCGGGTCGCCATCCCCAGACAAGGTATGGGGAACGAAGCCGTAATTGCCGGGGTAATACATCGCTGTGTGTAAGAATCGGTCGACGAACATCGCCCCGGAGGCCTTGTCCAGCTCATACTTCACCGGTTCGCCGCCCTGGGGCACCTCGATAACGACATAGATGTCGTTCGGCGGGTCTTCCCCAATCTTGATATGCGAAAGATCCATGGCGTGTGTCCTCAAAAAAGAGAGGCAATGGCGAAATAACTGCAGTTCGATGGCTATCACCTGCTGCAAGCCTTGCCAACGCCCGAATTGAAAACGAGACTGTGCCCCTGTGAGCACACTCGATGATTCTGTTTCAACATTTTCGGGGCCACGAGAAATGGATAACCGCAGCATGAGCAGAACTGCCACGCGGATCTTGGCAGCCTTAACCCTCATCTTGTCGCTGGCGGCCACCAACGCTACCGCCCAGGTGGCGGGCGGCGTGGTCAGTCATGGCATCGCCATGCAGGGCGCGCCGAAATACGGCCCCGACTTCGAACATCTGGATTATGCCAATCCCAATGCGCCGGTAGGCGGCGAATTGCGGCAGGCGGTGCTCGGGGCGTTCGATAGCCTCAACCCTTTCATCGTCTTGGGGCGGACGGCATCCGGCGTCCGGCCATACATCTTTCCCCAACTGATGGCTCGATCCTGGGACGAGCCGTTTAGCCTTTATGGCTATGTCGCCGAAACCATCGAGGTTCCTGAGGATCGAAGCTGGGCCATCTTCCAGCTGAACCCGGACGCCCAATGGCATGACGGCACGCCAATCATGGTCGACGACGTGATCTTCACGATCGAAACGCTGCGCGAACAAGGGCTGCCGGGCTTCCGGCGCGCCTATGCGCAAATCGCGAATGTCGCCCAGATCAGCGAGCATGGCGTACGGTTCGATTTCGTGGAGGGTACGGACCGTGAAACGGTGATGCTGATCGGTCTCATGCCGATCATCAGCGAGGCCTACTACACCGAGAACACGTTCGACGAGATCAGTCTGAACCCGCCACTAGGTGCCGGCCCCTACCGCATCGGGAACATCGATCCCGGCCGCACCATCACCTACGAGCGGGTGGACGATTGGTGGGCCGCCGACCTGCCAGTGATGCGCGGTCAGTACAATTTCGACACGCTACGCTTTGATTACTATCGCGACGGTGCGATCGCGTTGGAGGCCTTTTTGGCGGGCGAATACAATTTGCGCCGCGAGTTCAGTGCCGAGAATTGGGCGACGGGTTATCAGAATTTTGCCGCCGCCGAAGATGGCCGCGCAACACTGGCGACATTGCCGCAAGGCCGCCCGTCGGGCATGCGGGCGCTGGTCTTCAATACCAGACGTGAGATCTTTGCCGATCCGCTGGTGCGCGCGGCGCTGATCGAGATGTTCGATTTCGAATGGGTCAATCGCAACCTACTGTTCGGCCAGTATGAGCGGATCACTGGCCTGTTCACTAACTCGTTCCTCGCGCCTGAAGGGCTGCCAACCCCAGCTGAGCTAGCTCTGCTTGGTCCTTATCGTGACGCGTTGCCAGAATCGGTTTTCGGCGAGCCCTACCAGCCGCCGCAGACCGATGGCAGCGGCAACATCCGCACAAATCTGCGGACTGCAACGGCGCTTTTGACCGAGGCAGGCTGGGAGGTAAGCAACGGCGTTCTGGTCAACAGTGAGACCGGCGAACCGTTCCAATTCGAGATTTTGCTGCGCAACGCTTCGGACGAACGCATCGCCCTGGCCTTTGCGGACAACCTGCGGCGTTTGGGCATCCAAGTTGACATCCGCACTGTGGACAGCGCCCAGTACACTGAACGTACGGAGACGTACGACTATGACATGATCCTGCATTACTGGATCACCAGCTTGTCACCGGGGGCCGAGCAGTACCTCTATTGGGGCAGCGAGAACCGGGAGATCGAGGGCACGCGCAACTATGCGGGCGTTGCCGTTCCGGCGGTCGATGCCATGGTTACGTCGCTGCAAAATGCGCGGACTCGTGCCGAGTTGACGGCGGCCGCGCGGTCTTTGGATCGTGTCCTGATGGCGGGCAACTATTTTGTTCCGCTCTACTACCTCGACGTCGACTACTGGGCCTGGTGGGGCGGGTTCGAGCGAGTGGCCAACTTTGACCCGATCTATGGGTCAGTGCTCGAAGCCTGGTGGCTTGAGCCGGAGTGATTAGCGCCCGACGCTAATCGCCAAAAGGCCCGGTGGTACTCCGTCGGGCCTTTTGCTTAGCGCGTGGCAACCTGCTGGGGAGGCAGGACGATGCGCAGCCCGTCGGCACCGGGGTTTGTAAAGTCGCCCTGTACAACCTGAAATGTTGAGGCGGACGGTCCGTAGTAGGCCCGATTCCAGGCTTCTGCCGGCCGCAGAAGTGACCCTTCCAATGCGCCACCGACAAACAGCCCACGATTGCGCGAAAAGGCGTACATGTCGGCGTTTTGGTTGAGGCCGGTACGCGCGTCGACACCAGCGCCAACCGTCACGATCGCCACATTGGCGTCAGCACCGAACGTGAACTGGCTGTCGAGAATGGAATTGAGACCGTCCTGCGTCATCACGGCAATGATCATGGAAGAAAGCTGCCCGCCGATCTGCAGCCCGAACGATCCGGAGATCATGTCGTAGAATGCAGGATATCCCCAGCTGCCGTCGGCCATCCGTGCTACGAGTACACCCTCGCCACCTTCGCCGCCGAAAAAGAAGCCGCCGCGAACAAGGTTCGGGAAGATGACCACGGCCCGCGCGCGCTGCAGATAGAGCGGCAGGATCGTGAAATCCGGGCTTTCTAACATGGTGCGCACGGACGTTTCGGATTGGTCGACCAGCCGTTGCTGCGGCGATACGGTGCTGGACTGGCCGGCACAGGCGGCCAACACCCCGGTGGACAAGGTCAGCCCCATTAATCCGATAACTTGGCGGCGATGCATCGCTGGCCTCCTGACAAAACGAATCACTTCGATGTCAGTCTACTATGTCACTCAAGGCCAAAATGCGACGCTCAACCTTGCGTGTGAGCTAGTCGCTGGTTCGCAATGTCTCGATCATGCCGCCGAAAAGGGCGAATTGGTTTGGGCGCCCCAAAATGTCGTCGACCATGAAATAGTCGCCGTAGAGGCTGGCGTTGCGCATCGGGTCGATCAGGAACTGGACGTCGTCCTCGCGCACTGCGGCAGTGGCGTCACGGCTGTCGGTAAAGGCGATCAGGTCGAAACCGGATAGGCGCGGAACGGTGGTCTGGCCGCTAGACAGATGGATGACCGCCAAATCGTATTGACCCCCAAGGGCTGGGTCGTCGTCGGTGAGGGCGGTCAGGCCGGTCTCGGTCATGGCGAGCACGACAAGATTTGCGTCGTCGAGATCCCAATGCCCACCATCTTCAACGGTATCTTCTTCGGCGTTGTTTTCGACTCTGAGCAACAGCGGGTTGCTCCACCGTCCTTCGACCAGTTGGACTGACAGCAGCGCATGATCTTCGGCCGCGTCGGTGGCCAAAGGTGCGATCAAGATGGCGCGCGACTGGGCAACGGTTTCAGCGCCGGCTGCCTCGATCACCTCGCCAACGACGGCGTGGGCCGCGTCGGCGAGCGGCGCCTCATCGCCTGCAAAGGCGGGTGCAGCAACTGCTGTCGCGGCGGCCAGGATTAAGGATGATGCTGATATCGAACGTACGGACGTCATGAGCTCCCTCCCCAATTCCACTCGGTAAGGCGGCCAGATTCTTCCGGTTCTCTCGCTTTACGTGGGTTTCACATTAAAAGCTTCAACCATCCAGAAAGGCGATTGTCCATCATCAATGTGGTTAAGGCGTGTCAAAGACAGGTAGGTAACTGTCAATCGAACCGCAGCGGATTGCCAATCGAGGCCCAAAGCCAAGGCCGTGGCGGCACGGATGGTACCTGCATGCGCGACGACCACCAAATCTTGACCGGCATTTGCCTTGGTGAGTTCGCCAATGCGGCCATGAACCCGCGTCATCACATTTTCGAATCGCTCCCCATTGGGGGCGCTGCCCGGGGAGACTTCTTTCCAAAGTGGATGTTCGCGGCCCTGGGCGGCATAGACGTCCGCCGCCTTCATTTTTTGCCAGTCACCGAAGTTCTGCTCGATGAAGGCGGGCTCGATCGTCGGTTCGTGCAGCCGCGCTGCTGCCGACTGAATCGCGCGTGCTGTCTGATGGGTCCGCTTTAGCGGCGAGACGAACCACTGGGCCTGAGCGGGCAAGCGTTCGGCCAAGAAGTCGATATCCGCCTGGTGGTCGAGATCTGCTTCCAGATCGCGCTGGCCGTAATAGATGCGATCGGGATTGATGACCGGTGCATGGCGTATCCACCACCATCGGGTAATGACATACTCGCGCGTCATGCGGACCTCGGCGATCTGAAGTCGGAAGCTCAAGACTAGGGTGGGTTTTGCTTGTCGTCACCGGCAAAGCCGGTCAGCTTGGCTGGCTCAACTCGTCTTGCCATTGCCGGAAACCGTGAATGTCCGAAGCGCAGCCTGCCGTCACCTTTGCTGAGATCAGCGAGGTCGTACAACGCTTTCCAGCGCCGGATCTTGAGGCGGGCACGGCGGTACGCGAGCGCGACCGGCGATTGGCCAAGCCGCGCGGGTCGTTGGGTCAGCTGGAGGAGATCGCCTATTGGATGGCGTGTTGGCAGGGAAAGGCGCCGCCAGACTGTCGTCACCCTCGAGTAGCCGTTTTCGCGGGCAGTCACGGCGTCGCGGTCAATCGTCCCGAACTTTGTGAGGGCTCGCTTTCGACTGCGCAGATGGTCGCCAACAGCCAGCAGGGCGGGGCGGCAGTCAACCAAATCTGTCAGATCGCCGACAGCGATTTGCGCGTCTACGAGCTCGATCTGGACCATCCGTCAGGCGACATCACCGCAGGACCCGCCATGACCGAGGCGGCCTGCGCGCAGGCAATCGCTTATGGCATGATGGGGGTCGATCAGGGTCTGCATCTGCTGTGCCTGGGTGAGATGGGTGCGGGCAACGCGATCTCGGCGGCGGCAATCTGTTGCGCCCTTTTCGGCGGCGATCCCAGCGATTGGATCGATCCCGCGCGCGGTCGGGGCGAGGCAGTATCTCAGGCGCTCTTGGCCAACATGGACGGCCTGACCGACCCCCTGAATGTCTTGCGGTGCCTGGGTGGCCTGGAGTTATCGGCTATCGTGGGCGCGATCATCGCTGCCCGCTTGGCCAGGACGCCAGTCTTGCTTGACGGCTTTGCCTGTACTGCGGCGGCGTCAGTTCTCAGGGCGATCGACCCCAAGGCGCTGGACCACTGCCTCGTGGCCCACGTCTCCTCAGGCCCTGGGCATGCCAAGCTGCTCGACCGCATCGGCCGTCACGGTGTCCTCGATCTCGGGATATCACTCGGCCAGGGGGTCGGAGCGGCGCTTGCGATCGACGTTGTGCGCGCCGCAGTTGACTGCCATGCCGACATGGCAACGACCCAGACCCCATGAAAAAACCGCCCGGACGCGATGTCCGGGCGGCTTGATCTGTTGGCGATGCGAGGCACTATTCGCCGCGTAATATCGCCAGTATCTGTAAGATCCAGATGAACATGGTGACGAAGCTGCCATAGAGCATGAAGGCGCCAAAGATCGCCATGCGGGTAACTTCGTCGCCGTCAGACGCCGAATAGTACATTTCCTTGATCTGCTGGGTCTCAAAGGCGGTCAGCAGTGCGAAAACGATGACCACGCCGAAGGACAGCAGAAGCTGGAAGCCCATCGAGCCGATGAAGATGTTCACGACTACGGCCAGCAAGAGGCCGATGGTGACCATCATCAGGACACGACCCATCGGCGACAAGTCGCGCTTGGTCGTGTAACCGAAGATGCTCATCCCCGCGAACATGCCGGCGGTGATGAAGAACGCCCGGGCAATGTCGGCCGGACCGTTCGGCATCTGGGTCAGGAAGATGTAGATCATCGGTGAGATCAAAAGACCCCACATGGCCGCATAGGCCCAGTAGCACGCGTGAGCGGCCATTGTGCTGCGCGTCAGCATGATGCGCGGCGCCAGGAAACCCATGCCGATGATGCCGATGAACAGGACCCACTT
>JBCCER010000133.1:0-12474 GCA_039030175.1 Pseudomonadota bacterium | reverse complement strand
GAAGAACATGGCAATAGCTGGATTCGGCCGGAGAACATCGCCGTCAACGGGCCCTACATCCTGCAGGAATGGATCCCGCAAACTCATGTGCATCTGGTCCGCAACGAGAATTTCTTCGACAACGACAATGTCGCGATCGACGAGGTCTATTGGTATCCGACCGAGGACCGTTCCGCCGCGCTGAGGCGTTTCCGCGCCGGCGAACTGGACGCCAACACTGACTTTGCGTCCGAGCAGATCGAGTTCCTGCAAAACGAGATGCCCGATTCCTACCGGATCGCGCCATATCTCGGCATCTACTACTATCCCGTCAACAGCACCGATCCGGCGCTGCAAGAAGCCGATGTCCGCATGGCCCTCAGCCTGGCGATCAACCGTGAAGCGATCACCGATCAGGTGCTGCGCACCGGCGAAATCCCGGCGACAAGCTTCGTGCCGCCGATCCCCGGCTACGAAACCGCCGAAGCGCCATACGCGAACATGTCGTACGACGATGCGTTGGCTGAGGCTCAGGCTCTAATGGAATCTGCCGGCTACGGTCCGGACAACCGTCTGAGCTTGGTCCTGCGTTACAATACCTCGGAAAACCACCGCCGGATCGCTGTCGCGGTAGCGGCTATGTGGCAGCAAATCTACGTTGACACAGAGCTCTTCAATACGGACGTCGCTGTCCATTACAACGATCTTCAGCAGGCTGACTTCCAGGTCGCACGCGCCGGCTGGATCGCCGACTATCCCGACGCCCAGAACTTCCTTTATCTCCTGGAGTCCGGCATCAACTTCAACTATGGGCAATGGGAGAACGCTGAGTTCGACCAGCTCATGGACGAAGCGATGGCCACGACGGATCTGGAGGCCCGCGCCGAAATTCTCCAGGCGGCCGAGCAGATCGCGCTCGATAACGCGGCCACCATTCCGATCTACTACTATGTCTCGAAGAACTTGGTCGCACCTTACGTCGTCGGCTGGGTTGACAACGCCAAGGATATTCACCGCACCCGGTGGCTGTCCTTGGATAACAGCTAAGACTGTTGGTTTTGCGGGGTGGCGCTGGAAGCGCCGCCCCGCTTCCTTTTGACGATGATTTTGGCACCCGACCGGGCGCGTCGATCGCCAAGGTTCTTCAATATGTCGCGGCAGCCGCTGCCGTACGCGGACGAACGCTGTTTCCCAGCAAGGCCCCACTTTTCTTCGACAAAACCCAGAGCATGGCGACCTTGGCCGCCACTGCTGATAGGCACCTGATCTCATGTTGAGCTACATCGTCCGCCGGCTGCTGGTCGCAATCCCCACCCTGTTCATCATCATCACGATCGCCTTTTTCATGATGCGGGTGGCACCCGGTGGTCCGTTCGACGGCGAACGCGCCTTGCCGCCTGCGGTCGAGGCGAACATTGCCGCCCGCTACAATCTCGACCTGCCGCTAATCGAGCAATACGTGCTCTATCTCAGCAATGTGCTGCGCGGAGACTTTGGCCCATCGCTGCGCGCTCGCGATTTCACTGTTACCGAACTGATCGTCCAAGGCTTTCCGGTTAGTCTACAGCTCGGCGGCATCGCCCTTTTGCTTGCCGCTGTTGTCGGCATGACACTCGGGACCACCGCCGCACTCAGACAGAATTCGATCTACGATTACGGCGTCATGGCCACGGCCATGTCTGGCATCGCGATCCCGAACTTCGTCATGGCGCCGCTGCTTACCCTGGTCTTCGGCATCTATTTGAGTTGGCTGCCCGTCGGTGGCTGGCGGGGGGTGGACAGCATGATCCTGCCCATAATCGCGCTGGCATTGCCTCAGATCGCATACGTCTCGCGGCTGACGCGGGGCAGCATGATCGAAACCCTGCGCGCCAACTTTATTCGAACGGCGCGGGCTAAGGGCTTGCCGGAACGGGTTACCATCATGCGCCACGCGCTGAAGGGTGGATTGTTGCCTGTTGTCTCCTATCTCGGGCCGGCGGCAGCGGGCCTTATCACCGGTTCCGTTGTCATCGAACAGATCTTCGGAATCCCGGGCATAGGGCGCTACTTCGTACAAGGCGCGCTGAACAGGGACTACCCGTTGGTGATGGCCACCGTGATCTTCTATGGCAGCCTCATTATCGTCCTCAACCTGGTGGTCGACGTGCTTTACGGCTTTCTCGATCCCAAGGTTCGTTACCAGTGAGGAAGGAGGGTAGGCAGAGCCAATGACTGATACCCCCATCGGCACCGAACCGGTCGCCACTGAAGCCCAGATCAAAGGGCGCAGCCTATGGAGTGATGCCTGGCATCGGCTGCTGCGCAACAAGGCGGCCGTGACCGCCATGATCTTGTTGGCGATTATCACCATCCTGTGCGTCTTCGGCCCAATGCTGACGCCGCATTCGATCGACGCGATCAACTGGGCGGCCATCAGCCAGCCGCCAACGACGGAGAATTTCTATATCTTCGGCACAGATGGTAACGGCCGAGATCTGCTGACCCGCGTCTTGATGGGCGGACGGGTGTCGTTGATGATCGGTGTCATCGCCACGGTGGTCAGCTTGATCATCGGCGTTACTTATGGCGCCACAGCGGGCTTTTTCGGCGGTCGGATCGACACGCTGATGATGCGGTTCGTCGATATCCTATACTCGCTGCCGTTCATGTTCTTCGTGATCTTGCTGATCGTTGTTTTCGGGCGGAATTTCATTCTGATCTTCGTCGCCGTCGGGGCCGTTGAGTGGCTGGATATGGCGCGCATCGTGCGCGGCCAGACCCTGTCGGTGCGTCGGCGAGAGTTTGTCGAGGCAGCGCATGCGTCAGGCGTCTCGAACTTCAACATCATCAGACGGCATATCATTCCCAACACGCTGGGCCCGGTGATCGTCTATATGACGCTGACTGTGCCGAAGGTGATCCTGCTGGAGAGCTTCCTGAGCTTCCTGGGACTCGGCATTCAAGAGCCGATGACAAGCTGGGGCGTGCTGATCAAGGAAGGCGCGGACAATATGGAATCCGCCCCCTGGATGCTGATCTTCCCGGGCATCTTCCTGGCCGCGACGCTTTATTGCCTCAACTTCATCGGCGACGGGTTGCGCGACGCCCTCGACCCCAAAGACCGGTGAGGGCAGCACGGATGACGGTTGCAGGAGCGATTAGGCTATGAGCGACGCAAGCACCGCCGCAGCCGCGACCAAGGTTCTGGAGGTCAACAATCTCGTTACCCGCTTCACGACGCGGGAAGGCGAGGTGTCGGCGGTCAACGGCGTTAGCTTCGAGGTCAGCGCGGGCGAGACCTTGGGTGTGGTTGGCGAATCCGGCTCCGGCAAGAGCCAGATATTCATGTCGATCATGGGGTTGCTGGCCACCAATGGCCGCGCCACCGGGTCTGTCAAGTATCGCGGCGACGAAATCCTGGGCTTGCCGCCGGTAAAGCTGAACCGGGTCCGGGGGTCAAAGATGTCGATGATCTTCCAAGACCCGATGACCTCGTTGAACCCGTTCTTGCGCATTTCGACCCAGATGACCGAAGTGCTGGTCCAGCATAAGGGCATGACCCAAAGCGAAGCCATGAACCGGTCTGTCGAGATGCTGGACTTAGTGCGCATTCCCGAAGCTCGCCGCCGAGTGCGTATGTACCCTCACGAGTTCTCCGGCGGCATGCGCCAGCGGGTCATGATTGCCATGGCTCTGCTATGCCAGCCCGATCTTCTGATCGCTGATGAGCCTTCGACGGCGCTTGATGTGACGGTTCAGGCCCAAATCCTGGACCTGATGCGCGACCTCAAGAACGAATTCAATACATCGATCATCATGATCACGCATGATTTGGGTGTCATTGCCGGGCTGTCGGACAGAGTGATGGTGATGTATGCCGGCAACATCGTCGAAACCGGCGCCGTGCGTGAGATCTTCTACAGCCCACAGCATCCCTATACGGAAGGGCTGCTGAACAGCATGCCTCGGTTGGACAGCGAAACCGGCGGTGAACTGCCCTCAATCGCCGGACAGCCTCCTAACCTGCAGCATTTGCCGATCGGCTGTAATTTCGAGGTCAGATGTCCTTATCGATTCGACCGCTGTACGGCCGAGCAGCCAGCCTTGCTGCCATTCACAGCAGGGCGCGCCAAGGCCTGCCACCTATCGCATCTGCCCCCTGAGGGACCAGCCGACACACCGCGACAGCGCGACCAGGAGGCCGGCCAGCAGGCGGTCGATGCATGATTAGACCCCGCGCCCAGAATTCTTATCGTTTCCCGATGCAATGCTCGATGCCATGACCGCAACCCAACCGATACTGTCCGTGCGCGATCTGAAGGTGCATTTCGCCATGCCCAAGCGCGGCTTGCTCAGCCGCCATCGTGACTACGTCAAGGCTGTCGATGGTGTCAGCTTTGATCTCAGCCCGGGCGAAACGCTCGGTGTTGTCGGCGAAAGTGGATGCGGCAAATCCACCCTCGGCCGCGCCGTCTTGCGGCTTATCGATCCGACGGGGGGACAGGTTGTCTGGCTCGGCGACGATTTGGCCAAGCTATCGTCGTCGAACATGCGTGAAAAACGTTCCGACATGCAAATCATTTTCCAGGACCCTTTGGCGTCCCTGGATCCCCGCATGACCGTTGGCGACATCATAGCCGAACCCTTGCGCACGTTCCGACCAGAAGTCAGTAAGCAACAAGCGCGCGATCAAGTGCGCGACTTGATGGCCCGGGTCGGCCTAATGCCCGAGATGATCAATCGATATCCGCACGAGTTTTCCGGCGGACAGTGCCAGCGCATCGGCATCGCAAGGGCGATGATTCTGAAGCCGAAGCTGGTGATCTGTGATGAGCCGGTGTCGGCGCTAGATGTCTCGATCCAAAGCCAGATCGTAAACTTGCTGATGGAATTGCAGCGGGACATGAATTTGTCGCTGATCTTCATCAGCCACGACCTCAGCGTGGTCCGCCATATCAGCCATAGAATTATGGTGCTCTATCTTGGCAAGCTGGTCGAAGTAGCCGATCGCGACAGCATCTATGAGAACCCGAGACATCCCTATACCCAAGCGCTGATTTCCGCCGTACCGCTGCCCGATCCCGATGCTGAACGGGGCAAGACAAGAGTGGTTCTGACAGGCGACCTGCCCTCCCCCCTCAACCCGCCTAGCGGCTGCTACTTCAGAACCCGTTGCCCAAAGGCAACCGATCTGTGCGCCCAAGAGGTCCCGGCGCTAGTGGATATTGAACCCGGGCACAGAGCAGCGTGCCACTACTGGGATAGCGAACCACTGACCTAACGGTAATGGGGCGGGATCGCGGAAAGTCTACGCCCGATAGAGGGCGGTTAGGAGACTGTTTCCGGTAAAACCAGACAGCAAAAAGGGGCGCTGGAAATCCAGCGCCCCTCTTGTAACTGGAGAAAACCCGGTTAATGGACTTTAGGCAGCCTCAGCTACCGCACCAGCGCCGCCGAGATGATCCATAACGGCGCTTTTGACCTCATCCCCTTCCAAGCCGCCACGCAGCGTCAAAAGCGAACCGTCAACGAGGCTGGTTGCCTCGCCGTCGACCGTAGCACCGGACGAGGACAGCGTCTCGGCAGCCTCGTCAACGGCGACTACGTTCCGTCCGGCGGCACGCTCCGCACCGGCCAGCAATGTTGCGGCATCGCCGACCAAAACCACCGGCTTGTCGCCATCTAGGAAACCTTTGAGGAAACGATTGGTGTGGGCGCTTTTCGCCAAGGCGATGATGCTGCGGTGGCCACCAGGTACCAGCAACGCATCAAAGTCCGCGGCCATCTGAGTGGAGAGAGCGCCATCTACAGGAAAGTAATGACCCCAGGCAGCGCCGTGCCAACCATTGACCAGAGCGGTCTCGGGAGACACCAGCTTGACTGCCGCACCAGCCGCCAACAGAGCCTTCTGCGGCTCGGTCATCTCTATTTCTTCAAAGCCGTTGGCGACCAACAGCGCGATCGTTTTACCAGCTAGGGACTCAGTCATTCGGCTCTTCTCCTCTTTCCGCTTTGCGTTCGCCCGAAGTCTCGCCGTCGGGCCGGCCTGTCATCTGCGCGGCGACATTCCCAGACGCCCCCGATGCATCGCTGCCAAGGAGGCGCCGACCTAATGTCGGCCTGGTTACTGCCGTCCAATTCGTCAAAAAACAGCCGGATATGCCCTTAGGGCCGTCCGGCTAAGCGACGGTACGCCGCGCATTCTTTGAATTCTAAGATGGTGTTTAGGTGACCCTTGGCGGCTCGAAAGTCAATGGGAATTGCTGCGGCACATGGCAGATGCGACTGGATGTCAGGGCGGATCGAATTGCGCCTCGTGCTCGCTCATCGTGCGTGCTGGAGCGGGCGAGGGGAATCGAACCCCCGTCGTAAGCTTGGGAAGCTTCTGCTCTACCATTGAGCTACGCCCGCGAACACAATTGCGTTATAGGCACCTGCAAACCAACGATCAAGCCGCTGCAGAGACCCGGAGGGGAACCTCAACGCCCTGGACGGGACGCATGTTTGCGACCACATTCTTCCCAACTGGCATGAACATAGCGGTCAAAGGGTATGTACAGTAGCGAAACCCACGACATTCGGGTTACCGTAGAACCAACATTTCTCGAAGATCGGAGCACACCGGACGAAAGCCATTATGTCTGGGCGTACAAGGTTCAGATCATGAACAATGGCCAGAAGACCGTGCAATTGCGCAATCGCTATTGGCGCATTACGGATGCCGTGGGCCTGGTTCAAGAAGTACGAGGCCCAGGCGTTGTCGGTAACGAGCCGGTCCTGGAGCCAGGCGATTCGTACGAATATACAAGCGGCGCTCCTTTGAAGACCCCATCGGGCATCATGGTTGGTTCTTATGAGATGGAATCACCAAATGGTGACCGGTTCGATGTAGCAATCCCGGCATTCTCCCTAGACAGTCCCTATCAGCCAGTCCAGTTGAACTAGTAGTTAAACCAATTCATCGACGCTGACGTAAACTAGTGTGGGCTGGACAGCAAAGCTGCGTTCACAGCCCATTGGCCCAAGCCAAGGAAGCTACTTCATGCCAAGTCCAGATTCTTCACTATCGTCAAACGTCATTACCGCCAAAGTCGGCCGCACGGTTGACGAGCAGCACACCGCAAAACCCTCTCGCGAAGAGGCGGAAGATGCGGTGCGCGTCTTATTGCGTTGGATCGGCGAGGATCCCGCGCGGGAAGGGCTGCTGGAAACACCCAAGCGGGTGGTGGCCAGCTATGACGAGTATTTCGGCGGATACGATCTCGACCCGACGGAAATCCTGTCGCGCACTTTCGAAGAGGTCGACGGTTACGACGAAATGGTCGTGTTGCGCGGCATTGATTTTCAAAGCCATTGCGAACATCACATGGTTCCGATCATCGGCAAGGCCTATGTCGCCTACCTGCCAGAACATCGGGTCGTCGGCATTTCGAAGCTGGCCCGCGTCGTCGACGCATTTTCGCGACGTCTCCAGATCCAAGAGCGGTTGACCGCACAAATCGCGAATACGATTCAGGAGGTTTTGCAGCCGCTCGGCGTCGCCATTGTCCTGGTTTCGGAACATCAATGCATGACGACACGCGGCGTCAACAAGCCGGACGCCAAGATGGCCACATCGCGCATGCTCGGTGCATTCAAACACGATCCTGCACTTCGTCGAGAGTTCCAGGCCTTATCCGGTTTGCGGTAAGCGTGGCTCCAAGAAGGTCCGCCTGAGCTAACGTCACGATCTCAATCTGTTAGGGACATACCGTCCTCTGAATACGCGATGACGCCGTACGGTGCTGGACAGCCGACGCGCATCCGGCCATGATCGGCTGCCGGCGGCGTACCGGCCCAGCACAAAAGAGCATTCCTGTCGGCTGAGCCGAGTGGCGCATCGTCCCGTGTTCGACTATCGACCCATCACCTTCGTTATCGGCATCTTGCTGTCGATCCTCGCCGCCGCGATGGTCGTGCCAGCCCTGGTCGATTTGGCCTACGGTCACGCAGATTGGAGCGTGTTTCTCTCATCAGCGGCGGTAACGCTGTTCTTCGGCCTCTCGCTCGTCCTTGGCAGCCGGTCCAGCGGTTTTACCATCAAGCTCAGACAGGCCTTCATCCTGACGACTGCGGCCTGGGTCATCCTGCCTGCTTTCGGGGCCCTGCCTTTCGTATTCTCCGAACTGCAGATGAGCTACACGGACGCATTCTTTGAGGCCATGTCAGGCATCACAACGACCGGTTCGACGGTCATTGTCGGCCTCGACACCGCGCCGCCTGGTTTACTGCTGTGGAGGGCGCTACTGCAATGGCTTGGCGGCATTGGCATCATCGTGATGGCGCTGTCGGTGCTACCGCTGATGCGCGTTGGCGGGATGCAGCTGTTCCGGATGGAAAGCTCCGACACGTCCGAAAAAGTCCTGCCGCGGGCCGCCCAGATCGCCAGTTCGATAGGCGTCATCTATGTCGCCCTGACCTTGATCTGCGCCGGATGCTATGCGCTGTCGGGCATGCCGCTCTTTGACGCGGTCGCTCATGCGATGACCACGATTGCAACCGGCGGGTTTTCGACGTCCGACCTGTCGGTGGGTGGCTTTGCCAGCGCCGGATCGGACTATGTCGCGACGGTTTTCATGATCCTAGGTGGACTGCCCTTCGTTCTCTATCTCCGGGCGGTACGCGGCAACATCATGCCGTTGCTACGCGACAGCCAGGTTCAATGGTTCCTTTCCATCTTGGCCGGTTTCATCGTCGTACTGACGATCTATTTGTGGATCAACCAAGACGCGTTGGACTTGCTGCTGGCCTTTAGATTGGCCTCGTTCAATACGGTATCTGTTATGACGGGGACTGGGTATGCCACCTCTGACTACTGGCTCTGGGGGACGTTCCCGTCGGCGTGTCTGTTCTTCTTAATGTTCTTCGGCGGATGCGCCGGGTCGACCACATGCGGCGTCAAAATCTTCCGCATCCAGGTACTATACGCGACCATGCGCAGCCAGTTGCGTAAGCTGACCCACCCTAACGGCGTGTTCCTGATCTACTACAACAAGAAGCAGGTGCCTGAGAGCGTCAGCTCCTCCGTCATGGCCTTTTTCTTCTTGTATGTGATCTGCTTTGCTGCACTGACGGTTGGCCTCGCCCTGATGGGGCTGGACTTCGTCACCAGCCTGTCGGCCGCTGCCACGTCGATTTCCAATGTCGGCCCCGGACTTGGCCCGATTATCGGGCCGGCGGGCTATTTCGGCCCCCTGCCGGACGCTGCGATGTGGCTGATGTCCTTTGGCATGTTGCTGGGCCGACTGGAACTGTTCACCGTTCTGATCCTGTTCGCCCCTAGTTTTTGGAGGGCTTAGTGCCTCAGACCGCCATCGAACGCCGCGCGGTTGAGATCCTGGAGACGCTGATCGGATATGACAGTGTGTCGACCAAGCCGAACAGGCCCTTGATCGACTGGATCGCCGACTATCTCTACGGATATGGCGTCGACCCTTTCGTTCAGCCAAACGAGGGCGGCGACAAAGCAAATCTCTACGCCACGATCGGACCGGATCAGGAGGGCGGCATCGTGCTGTCCGGACACACCGATGTGGTTCCGGTCGCCGATCAGGCTTGGCAAAGCGATCCGTTTTGCCTGCGTATCCAGGGCGATCGGCTCTACGGCCGCGGCACGGCCGACATGAAAGGGTTTGTTGCGCTAGCCCTTGCCCTAGTGCCGGAATTGGTCGAGCGTCATTTGCACACGCCGGTCCATCTAGCATTCTCCTATGACGAAGAGGTCGGCTGCCTCGGGATACCCCACCTGGTCGATCACATACTGCGCCACTTACCAACACCAAAACTCGCGATCATCGGTGAGCCAACCATGATGCGGCCGGTAAATGCGCATAAGGGCGTTCAGACCTACCGAACCGTTGTGACTGGAAAGGATGCCCACTCGAGCCTTAGCCATCATGGCGCCAATGCAATTGTGGCGGCCGCGGAGTTCGTAGCTGTTCTCAACGACACGGCCTGCTCGCTGGAGCAAAAGGCGGACCCTCGTTCGGGCTTTGATCCGCCATGGTCGACGCTGAATATCGGGGTCATCGACGGGGGGACCGCGCTGAACATTATTCCGAAACGGTGCGAGGTTTCGTGGGACTATCGTTCCATGCCTGGAGAGGACCCGACCGTCACGCTCGCGCCGATCTGGGAAGCCGTGGAAACTAGGATCCTGCCTAATCTGCGCGATCGATACCCCGAGGCCTCCATTGAGACCGAACAATTGTGCAACGTACCAGGCCTGACCCCAGACCCGGACGGTGCGGCGGAGACCCTGGCGAGGGGTCTCACGGGCGCAAATGAAGCCGGTACCGTACCCTTCGGAACGGAGGCCGGGGTCTTTCAGCAGGCAGGCATCTCGGCTGTTGTTATCGGGCCGGGCGACATCGCCCAGGCCCACAAGCCAGACGAATATCTGACATTGAAACAGCTGTCAGCGGGTGCAGCTTTCTTGGCGAAGATCGCTGAAGTTGCGACGAACGGTTACGCCGCGCCGTAGAGCTTCTCCAATTGCTCCGGGCTGAAAGCGTAATCCCTGGTGCAAAACTCACACGTCACGTGAACCTTGCCATCCTCAGCGGTTAGGTCGGCGACTTCATCTTTCGGCAAGGCGGCCAGTACTTTGGTGACTTTATCATCCGAACACCGGCACACCGCCTCTAATGTCACCGGATCAAACACCCGGACACCGTCTTCATGAAACAGCCTGTAGAGCAGGTCGCCGGAGGGTAGTGACGGGTCGAGCAGTTCGTCACTGGTCACGCTGGCCATCAGGACCATGGCCCGGCGCCAATCATCTTCTCGGTCGGCTGGAAGCGCATTGACCTGCGTTCCCGGCAAACGCTGTATCATCAGGCCGGCCCCGCGCCAGTCGCCGGCGGCGCTAGCCCCGACAGCCAGTTGGATACCCGCATCGATTTGCTCTGACTGACGAAAGTAGTGCTGCAGACATTCGGCCAGCGTGTCACCCGTCAACTCAACAATACCCTGATAGCGCTGGGTGTGCTCGCCCTGGTCGACCGTAAATGCGAGATGACCCTTGCCTAGCCAAGACGTAATCGCGCCGGCTTCCGCGTCTGGTGCGGTACGCTGAACGCCGTCGGAATCATAGCCGGCGTAACCCCGGATGGCCCCTTGCGAAGTAACGTCCGCCACTAGCACGGATACAGGACCGGCTCCTTTGACCTGCAACGTGAAGATGCCGTCGAACTTCAAGGCGGTTGCCATCAGAACCGCCAATGTCAGCGTCTCGCCCAGCAGCGCGGCAACCGGCGCGGGGTAGGCGTGCCGAGACAAGATCAGGTTCAGCGCAGGCCCAAGACGGACAATCCGGCCGCGAAGGCCGGATCGCTCGATCTGAAACGGTACCGCCCGATCGTCCCCGCTACCCGGGAACGGTGTTGGCTCGATCAGGTCAGACACCAGAGCAATATCCCCTTTTGGGCGTGGAGCCTGTTCTCCGCCTCGTCCCAAACCACCGACTGCGGACCGTCGATTACGCCATCGGTAACCTCTTCGCCGCGATGGGCGGGAAGACAGTGCATGAAAATGGCGTCCGGTTTCGCCAAAGCCATAAGCCGCTCGTCCACCTGGTAAGGCCGAAGCAAATTGTGGCGGGACGGCGCGTCGCGATCGCCCATCGAGACCCAGGTGTCGGTCACTACACAATCGGCATTGCGGACCGTGGTCTGGGGATCCTCACCGACAGTCACCACCGCCCCCTCGCGCTGTGCCCATTCGACCATGGCGCGCGGCGGTGACAACGGGTCGGGGCAGGCCATGTGAAGCTCGAAATCGAACATGGCGGCGGCCCTAATCCAAGATTTGGCAACATTGTTGCCATCTCCGGTCCAGGCAACCCGCGCGCCCGCGATCGATCCTTTCTTCTCTTCATACGTCATGACATCAGCGACAAGTTGGCACGGGTGGCTGTCGTCGGTTAGACCATTGATCACTGGCACGCTGGCCGCCTCGGCCATTTCCATCAGCCGATCTTCACTGTGGGTGCGCAGCATGATCGCGTCGACATAGCGCGACAAGACACGTGCCGTATCGCCTATTGTCTCGCCCTGCCCAAGCTGAATTTCCTCCCCGAACAGCATGATAGGCTGGCCGCCCAACTGTCGGATACCGACCTCAAACGATACCCGTGTGCGTGTCGAAGGCTTTTCGAAGATGAGGGCAATCGTTTTTCCCGCCAGCGGTTTCTCGGGCTGGCTTGCCGCTTTGACCTCCGCCGCACGATCCAAGATGGACCGCAAATTTTCCCGGCCGACCTGGTGCAGATGCAGAAAATGACTAGGCATCGACCGTCCTGCTCCCCGCGACCTTCGCTAACATGCCGATGGCTTCGTCGATCTGTTCTTCCGTCAGGATGAGTGGCGGCAGCAGGCGAATGACGTTTTCGGCTGCGCCTACCGTCAATAACCCTGCCTCTCGCAACTCGGCAATCAACTCGCCAGCAGGTGGGACGGCCACCAGGCCCAACAT
>JBCCER010000132.1:0-12479 GCA_039030175.1 Pseudomonadota bacterium | reverse complement strand
GATCAATGGTCTTGCCGTGCTCGGCTGGGGCGTCGGCGGTATCGAGGCGGAAGCAGCGATGCTGGGCCAACCGGTCTCCATGCTGATTCCGGAGGTGATCGGCTTCAAGCTGACCGGACAGCCAAAAGAAGGCACTACCGCAACCGATCTGGTTCTTACCGTGACCCAAATGCTGCGCGCCAAGGGCGTGGTCGGCAAATTCGTAGAATTCTATGGACCCGGCCTTGACGCCATGAGCCTCGCCGACCGTGCCACCATCGCCAACATGGCGCCTGAATATGGCGCGACCTGCGGCTTCTTCCCCATCGACAGCGAGACCATCCGCTATCTCAGCTTCACGGGCCGCGATCCGCAGCGGGTCGCGCTGGTAGAGGCCTACGCCAAGGCGCAAGGCATGTGGCGCGATGCGGACAGCCCGGACCCGGAGTTTACCGACACGCTGAAACTCGATCTGGGCGCTGTTGAGCCGTCTATCGCGGGACCGAAGCGGCCCCAAGATCGCATCCCACTTTCCGAAGCAGCAGTTGCGTTCAAGCGACACCTGGCATCTGAACTGGGTGTCGACCCCACTGGCACCGAGGGCGATTGGGAAGCCGAGGGCGGGGGACCGACAGAAGGCGAGCTGACGAGCGATTCTCTTTCAAACGCTACGCCGGTCGAAGGTGGTGATTTCACCGTCGATCACGGCTCGGTCGTCATCGCGGCAATCACCAGCTGCACCAACACGTCGAACCCCTCGGTAATGTTGGCCGCCGGGCTGGTGGCCCGCAAGGCCCGCGAGAAGGGCCTGTCTGTGAAGCCGTGGGTAAAGACCTCACTAGCGCCAGGCAGCCAGGTGGTGTCGGACTATCTGGAGAAATCAAACCTGCAAGACGATCTCGACGCGTTGGGCTTCAACCTCGTTGGCTATGGCTGCACGACCTGTATCGGCAATTCCGGTCCGCTGCCCGCGCCGATCAGCAAGGCGATCAATGCCGAGGATCTGGTCGCGTGCTCTGTCCTGTCCGGCAACCGTAACTTTGAAGGACGGGTGAACCCCGACGTACGGGCAAACTATCTCGCCTCGCCGCCGCTGGTGGTTGCCTACGCCATTGCCGGTTCGATGAAGATCGACATCACGCGCGAGCCGCTTGGCAATGACCTAGACGGCAATCCGGTCTATCTGCGCGATATCTGGCCGACCAACGAGGAGGTCCGGGCGGTCACCGATACCGGCCTCACCTCTGAGATGTTCAGCGAGCGTTACGCCAACGTGTTCGAAGGCCCGCCAGAATGGCGTGCCGTCGAGACCTCCGGTGGCGAGGTGTACCAGTGGGACCCGGGCTCGACCTACGTCAAGCAGCCTCCGTTCTTCCATGACATGCAGCCAGAGCCGGCGCCCATCGCCGATGTCCATGGCGCCCGTACGCTCGCCAAGCTGGCCGACAGCGTGACCACCGACCACATATCGCCGGCTGGTGCGATTAAGGCGGACAGTCCGGCGGGTTCGTATCTAACCGAGCGACAGGTGCCGCCGCGCGAGTTCAACTCGTACGGCTCGCGGCGTGGCAATCATGAGGTGCTGATGCGCGGCACGTTCGGCAATATCCGCATTCGCAATGAGATGGCGCCAGGGACCGAGGGCGGCTTCACACGTCATGTGCCGTCCGGCGATGTGATGCCGATCTATGACGCGGCGATGCGCTACCAGTCCGAAGGCGTGCCGCTGGTCGTGATCGCGGGCAAGGAATACGGCACCGGCTCGTCGCGCGACTGGGCCGCGAAAGGCACGCTGCTGCTGGGCGTGAAGGCTGTGATTGCGGAGAGCTTTGAGCGTATTCACCGCTCCAATTTGGTCGGCATGGGCGTGTTGCCGCTGCAATTCACGGCCGGCGCCACGCGCGAGGGGCTAAAGCTAGATGGCAGCGAGACCTTCGACATCGGGGGCATCGCGGAAGGGCTGGCGCCGCGTTCGACCTTGACCCTAACCATCAACCGGGCGGACGGCTCGTCAGAGCAAGTCCAACTTCTGTGCCGGATCGATACGCTGGATGAGCTCGACTATTACAAGAATGGCGGCATCTTGCAGTACGTGCTGCGTGGCATGATGAAAGAAGCCGCCTGATCGCTGAAGGAGGCGGTTCCGATGCGATTCACACTGGCGCCCCTGGCCGCGCTGCTGGCCGGCTGGTCATTCCTGGCCTCAGCGCAGGATTGGCAACCGGTGGAACGGCTTATCGTGCCGATTCCGGACAATTGGGCTCCTGTCGGAACCGAAGAACTGCCGTCCGGCCCGCTAACCGTCTATCGGTCCGCTCTGGAACCGGGCAGCGACCAAATCGGCGTTCAGAGGTTCGTCGGCATCGTCGATCAGGCGCCGGAGGACATCGCATCGCGCATGCTGGACGGTTTGCCGGACACCTGCGTGCAGCAGGATGCCGAACTGTCGACGCCAACGGCGCGTAACCAGCGCCCCCTGGCGATCGTCAGCGTCATTTGCGCCCCGCAAGGCCAGGACGGCTCGACAGCACCCGATATCATCGAAGTTAGTCGGGCGCTGGTGCTGGCCGGTAACGAAGATTTGCACATGGTGACGCGGGTCTGGCGAGGCGAACTAGGGGCAGCAGACGACCCGATCGTTGGCGGCGATGCCGGGTCGGCTTGGTCACGGTTTTTTGATTCTATCGACTACTGCCCGGCGACCGGGTGTTAACCGTTTGTAACACTCTCATTTCCATGTATCTTGTGCCGAAGCTGGTTGAGTTATCCTAGATGTAGCCTGTCGGTCTCTGCCACCTGCCTGGGATCGATATTCTCTTGGTTACAGTGACCTTTTAGGGTATCTGTCTATCCAGTTGAAACGACTGTCAAAAGGGGAAAGCATGCAACGCCTTTCCAAGATGTTGTCGCGTTCGGCACGACGCCTTCTCCTTCTCATCGGGCCGTTGGCAGTCGCCGCCTGCGCCTCGCAGACCCCCATGGAAGAGCGGACTTTCAACCCCAGCGACCCGTGGGCCGCCCATATCGCGGCCGCATCGGACCGCTTTGACGTTCCTGAAAATTGGATTCGCGAGGTGATGTGGGTCGAAAGCCGTGGCCAGACCCATCTGAACGGCAGTCTTACAGTCAGTCACGCTGGCGCCATGGGCCTCATGCAGGTCATGCCTGGCACCTGGGACTATCTGACGGGGCGCTACGGGCTAGGCAATAATCCCCATGATCCGGCTATGAACATCATGGCTGGAACCGCCTATATTCGTGAAATGTATGAGGAATTTGGCTCGCCGGGCTTCCTATACGCTTACAATGCCGGCCCCGGCCGATATCAGCAGTTCCTCGAAGAAGGCCGGCCACTGCCGGATGAGACCATTCGATATGTGGCCATGATCGGCCCGCGTATCACGGGACGGATGCCCAACGGCGTTCGGCTGGAAACGCCGGCCTCTCGTGCATCCTCCGTTGTGGCGAGCGCACCGCCGCCAGTCAGACAACCGACCCCTGTCGTGAGTCGGCCGACGACCGTGACGACCGTCGCATCCCGCCCTGTGGTTTCTCGACCAACAGCTGCGACCTCGGCCCCTATTGTCAGCCGACCGACCGTGACCGCAACGCCGGTCGCAAGCCAACCAGCTTCGCTGACGTTGGGCTATCCGCCGGCACAAACGGATGCGCTGGCGGCCTATGCGGCCAGTGCCGCCCGGACGCCGGCACCTGCGGTTTCTACGAGCAGCGGAAGCGGACAGCCCCAGCTTGTTTGGACCCGGCTTGAGCCAAATGGCGCCGTCCCGGTCGTTCCGGCCCTGCCAGCGCGCCGCTCGAACCTCTGGGACGATCCGGTTTACATGACCGCCCCAGGGTCGCCGGTTAACCCGCCCTACCCAACACGGCCGCCGCTCTATCCGACGCGCAGTGCCGATGCGACGACCGATATGGTCAACCGTATCGCGGCCGGCGCTGGTTAGCGCTACTAGACGAACAACGCCGCAGATCTCGGGAAGGATGATCTAGTCGAAACAATGGGGCCGCCCGATCCCGGACGACCCCATTGCCCGTTCGAAGCCCAATGGGGGGATTAAGCTTCGACGAAGAGTTCGTCGGGCTGGTCGACCCGACGCTCTATGGATGCGCGCAGTTTCGTCATCGCGCGATGTTCCAGTTGGCGCACCCGTTCCTTGCTCACACCCAACTCGCGGCCCAGCTGTTCCAACGTGGCGCCATCGTCCGTCAGGCGCCGCTGACGAATGATTTTTTGTTCCCTCGGGCTGAGTTCGCCTAGCGCCTCAAGCAACCACTGCGAACGAGAGTCGGCATCCCGCATGCCAATGACCACGTCCTCAGGGCTCGGCCGTTGGTCCGGCAGAAAATCCTGTAAACTGTCGTCGCTGCTTTCCGCAATCGGCGCGCTCAGTGACTGATCGCTGCCGGACATGCGCATTTCCATCGTTTCCACATCGCGCATCTCCACCCGCAGCTCGTCGGCGATTTGACGGCGGCCCTCGTGGCTGAGGCGAGAGGATGACGGATCTTCGATTTGGGCACGCAACCGCCGAAGATTGAAAAAGAGCGATTTCTGCGCCGCCGTGGTCCCGGTCCGCACGATCGACCAGTTGCGCAGCACGTAATCCTGCATCGATGACCTGATCCACCAGGAGGCGTAGGTCGAAAACCGCACCTCTCTCTCGGCTTCAAACCGGGCGGCGGCCTGCATCAACCCAACGCTACCCTCCTGGACCAGATCGCCCATGGGCAGCCCATAGTTGCGGTACTTGGTGGCGATGCTGACGACCAGCCTCGTATAGGACCGTACGAGTTCGTGGAGGGCCTCTTCGTCGCCCTCCTCGCGCCAACGGCGCGCTAGGCCGAATTCTCGATCACGGGACAGCAGCGGTTCGCGCATGGATGCGCGGATATAGTCGAGATTTGCTTTTTGGGTCTGAAGATCGTCAATGTATGCCACCGTAACCCTCGTCCAGCCGCGCCTGTCCGGGCTCGCGCAAAAAGCGAAGCGAGCGTTCTCACATCCAAACAGATATACGGCCACCACCCTTTGGCGGATCACCGGTTGTGAAGGGATTTAGCAGCCTAGCCGGCTTCAGATTTCGAACAGATCCAAAACACCGCCATGCGGGGACAAATGCGCGGCGGCAACACACCCCCCGCGCCCCGCACCGCCATCCAAACTGATGGTGTATTCGCTGGTTTTGACATCCCGGTCCGCGCCCGAGAGACCGCGAACCAAACAACCGAACGTTTCGTAGACTCGGTCGATCTTGTCGAACTCCGAAGCGCCCCACCAAAAACTGTCGCCCTGGGCGGCAAGCGGCCTCTCGATATCGACACCCGCGCTGACCAATAGCATCGGCGCCTCGGACTCGCGGGCGCTGGGCTCGGTGAAGGCCGCACGCTTCAGAACGGTGAACAGAGAACTATGGCCGGCCGACCGGCGGATTGACTCACGCAGCCGGTTGGTCCAGCGCGTAAGCTGCACAGGCCCTTCGCGCGCCGCCGCCAGCCCCTCCTCAGGGCTGCCACCATAATCTTCAAGCGTCCGGTCGACCCCTTGGCGCAACATCCAGCCCAGCACCTCTTGAGGGTTGGGCGCAAACTGAAGCTGGAGCAGTTTTTGCCACATCTCCTCCTGCGCACCGCGCAAAAACACGATGTCACTGACAAGCATGCCCGCCTGGCTCAACAAACGACGCCGGAAGCTCAGAATTTCGTCCATCGTCTGAGCCGGCGAAGGACCTCGTCCGATCATGTTGCCCAGATAGACCAGACGATCGCCCAACTCAAATCGCGGCAGAATATAGTCGTGAAGGGCCGTGAGCCTCTCGAACTCGCCATGCACCGCGCCAATCGCCCAGACGGATTTGGGCCATCCCAGATTTGCAAATTTCTTGTTGTCAGTCGGCAAAGCTCAGGCGGCTCGTCGCGGTGGGTGGTTCAAGTCTAGACGGATCGGGGAGCGTAGACACCCCCAAAGGCAGAGGGCGAATATAGCGGGCAGAGATCTGGGTACAACCGGCGCTGGCAACCGTCAATCGTCCCGATATGCTAAACCGCACAATGGCAGCAAAGCCACGAACCGCCTTCGACCATTACGTGTCACGAACATCTGATAGACCGCTGAAGCTATTTTTTGGCGACGGCTCGAATCCGCGCTAGCCTAGCGTCGGAATGCCCGCCGGGACCACCGTCGAAGAAGGACAAAGACCCGATGTCAGGATGGACCGACCCATACAAGATCGAGTTGATCGACAAAGTCGTCGAAAAGATTGATGCCAAACTGGCCAAGGATGCCGCAACGACGGCAGCTTCATTCGCCAAAGAGTTCTACCGCCATGTCCCGGTGGACGACATCTACGACCGCGAAGTAGACGATCTTTATGGCGCCGCCCTCGGCCTCTGGCATTTCGGCAAGAAAAGGCAGCCGGGCGAGGCGAAGATCCGGGTCTTCAACCCGACCTATGAGGCTGACGGCTGGCATGCCGGCCATACGGTGATCGAGATTGTTAATGACGACATGCCGTTTCTTGTCGACTCGGTTACCAGCGCGCTGAATTCACTGGGCGTTTCCGTCCATGTTGTGATCCATCCCGTTGTCAGGGTCGAACGCGACACCGCCGGCAAAGTCATCTCGTTTTGCTCAAAAGATGCCGAAGAAGGCGCGGGAACGGCCGAAAGCTACATGCATGTCGAGGTCGACGAGGAGACCCATCCCGGCCGCCTGGCCGAGATCAAGGAGGGGCTGGAAACCGTTCTGGCCGATGTGCGCGCGGCGGTCGAGGATTGGCGCCCCATGCGCGAGTCGCTCGGCAATTTCATTGCCGAGCTGTCGTCCGCACCGCCAAAGCTGGACGGCGAAGACATCAAAGAGGTTGTCGCCTTCCTCAAATGGCTCGAACAGGATCATTTCACCTTTCTCGGCGCGCGTACCTATCGGCTGGAACAGCGCGACGGCGGCATGGGAATACGGGTCGAGGAGGACACCGGCCTTGGCATCTTGCGCGACGATAATGTCACCATCTTCGACGGGCTGCGCCACAATCTAGACCCGCTGCCTGCCGAGATCAGCGCCTTCATGCAGGAACCAAGGCCGCTGATCGTCAACAAGGCCAGCCGGCGTTCGACCGTCCACCGGTCGGTCCAGATGGACGTCATCATCATCCGCAGCTTCGACGAAAAGGGCCAGGTAACCGGCGAACGCCTGTTTGCCGGCTTGTTCACATCCGTTGCCTACAATCGAAGCGCCCGCGACATCCCCTATTTGCGCCAGAAGGTAGAGCGCTGCTTGCAACTGGCCGAGATCGATCCGAAAGGCCATGACGGCAAGGCCCTGACCAACATTTTGGACACCTATCCCCGAGACGAACTGTTTCAGGTTTCCGATCGGGAGTTACTGGAAACGTCATTGGGCATTCTGGCCCTGCAGGAACGACAGCGTACGGCCCTATTTGTCCGCCGCGATCCGTTCAACCGGTTCATGTCCTGCTTGGTCTATGTACCGCGCGATCGGTTCGACACAGACCTCAGGCGCCGCGTTCAGTCGATCCTGGAAAAATCATTCAACGGCAAGGTATCGGCCTTCTACACCCAGCTTACGGAAGGGGTGCACGCCCGCGTTCACTTCATCGTCGGAACCAATCCCAACGACCTTCCTTCTTACGATATTCCGGAGATCGAACGCGCCCTGGTCGAAGCCTCGCGCAGATGGCCCGATCATCTGCACGATGCCCTAATCGATGCGAGGGGCGAAGAACAGGGGTTGACCCTGATCCGGCGGTACCGCGAGGCTTTTCCGAGCTTCTACCGGGAAAACACCATACCTCAGGCGTCGATTTTCGATATCGACAGGATCGAATCCGTCATTGCGGACGACATCCTGGCTCTCAATCTCTATCGGCCGATCGAGGCCGCCGAGCACGAAGTTCGACTCAAGCTCTATCACAGGGGCAGCCCGATCCCGCTCTCCGACGTGCTGCCGATGATGGAGCATATGGGCCTGAAGGTGATCGCCGAGAATCCTTACAAGGTCACGCCCGCCGACCTCGACAGTTCGGTGTGGATCCATGATTTCTCCATGGAAACCGCCGACTGCAGGCCGATCGACATCGGCGCAATCAAGACACCGTTCCAAGACGCCCTGTCGCGCATCTGGAAGGGTGAGTTGGAGGATGATGGCTTTAACCGGCTGGTGATTGGCGCGGAGCTGACCGGGCGTCAGGCCATGATGCTGCGTGCATACGGAAAATTCTTGCGACAAGCGCAGATCCAGTTCAGCCAGCAGGCGCTTGAAGACACGCTGGCGACACATCCGGACGCAACCCACCTGATCGTGGATTTGTTTGAGACCCTGTTCGATCCTGAGGCGGCCGACCAAGAGGCGCGCGCCGAACAGATCACCACACGGTTTAACGAGGTTTTGGATAGCGTCTCCAATCTGGACGAGGACCGGATCCTGCGCCGGTTCTTCGACCTCGTCCAAGCCACGCTCAGAACGAACTACTATCAGCCTACGGCCAGTGGCGAGCCGAAATCATACCTGTCGTTCAAGTTGAACAGCCAGCAAATCGACGGCCTGCCGCTACCGCGCCCAATGGTCGAGGTCTTCGTCTATTCGGCCCGCATGGAAGGGGTTCATCTGCGCGGTGGCAAGGTCGCCCGCGGCGGCATTCGGTGGTCCGACCGGCGGGAGGATTTCCGGACCGAAATCCTGGGGCTGATGAAGGCCCAGATGGTCAAGAACGCGGTCATCGTGCCAGTCGGCTCAAAGGGCGGGTTTGTGCTCAAACGGCCGCCGCCGCCCTCCGAGGGCCGCGAGGCCCAGCAGCAAGAGGCCATCGAGTGCTACAAGACCTTGATGCGGGGCATGCTGGACATCACCGACAATCTTGACGGTGACACCATCATCCATCCGCAATCGGTGGTTCGCCGGGACGACGACGACCCTTATCTGGTTGTCGCTGCCGACAAGGGAACGGCAACCTTCTCCGACATCGCTAACGGGATATCCCAGGATTACGGCTTCTGGCTGGACGATGCCTTCGCTTCCGGCGGGTCGGTCGGCTACGACCACAAGAAGATGGGCATCACGGCGCGCGGAGCCTGGGAATCGGTTAAGCGGCATTTCCGCGAGCTTGGCCTGAACACCCAGACCGACCCCTTCACCGCAATCGGCGTTGGGGACATGTCAGGCGACGTTTTCGGCAATGGCATGCTGCTGTCCAACAAGATCAAACTGTGCGCCGCTTTCAACCACTTGCACATCTTTGTCGATCCGAACCCGGACCCGACCAAAAGCTTCAAGGAACGCAAGCGCCTGTTCGACGCCGGTCGAGGTTCGTGGGATCAATACAATACCAAGCTGATCTCCAACGGCGGCGGCGTATTCGACCGCAAGGCCAAATCCATCTCTCTGTCGGCAGAGATCCGCGAGTCGTTCGGCATCGAGCAGCAGCAGATGACGCCTAATGAGTTTCTGCACGCTCTGTTGAAAGCCCCGATCGACCTGCTCTGGTTTGGCGGCATCGGCACCTATGTGAAGGCCGAAAGCGAAAGTCACGGCGAAGTCGGTGACAAGGCCAACGATACGCTGCGGATCAACGGGTCGGAGCTGGGCGCACGGGTCGTCGGCGAAGGGGCCAATCTCGGCGTTACCCAGCTTGGGCGCATTGAGGCGGCGCACCAAGGGGTGAGGCTCAACACCGACTTCATCGACAATTCGGCCGGCGTCGACTGTTCGGACCATGAGGTCAACATCAAGATCCTGCTCGGCCGGGTGATTGCCAACGGCGACATGACCGACAAGCAGCGCAATCAGTTGCTGGAGGAAATGACGGACGATGTCGCCCGCCTCGTGCTGCGCGACAATTACCTGCAAACCCAAGCTCTGACGATGGTAACGACCGAGGCGTCGGAACTGCTGGACCAGCACGCTCGTTTGATGCGGGCGCTAGAGAAGCAAGGAAGACTGAACCGCGAGGTTGAGCTGCTACCCAGCGACGATGTTCTGACGGAACGGTTGGGCCGCCGCCAGGGCCTGACGCGTCCGGAATTGGCGGTGCTGTTGTCCTACGCGAAAATCTCGCTCTATGACGATATCATCGATAGCTCACTGCCCGACGATGACGGGCTGGTTTCCGACCTGATTGCCTACTTCCCCGAGGCGTTGCACGACAAGTACCGCGAAAACATTGAGAGCCATCGGCTACGTCGGGAATTGATTGCAACGTCCATCACCAATTCGATCGTCAATCGCACGGGGCCGACTTTCGTGTCGGAGACCAGCGAAGGCACAGGCATGGGACCGGCTGACATCGCTCGGGCCTACTTGATTGTGCGCGACAGTTTCGACCTCAGGCAGCTTTGGCAGCAAATCGAGGATCTGGACAACAAGGTCGATGCCGAAACCCAGACGCGGATGGTGCTGGCCAGCCGCCGCCTGATCGAACGTGCGACGGCCTGGGTCTTGCGCCATGTTGGCAACGACCTCGTCGTCGGCCGCCAGGTCGATCATTTCCGGCCCGGTGTGGCGCTGTTGCGTGAGCATCAAGATGCGCTGATTCACGAAGGCGCGCGCGCCGTGCTAAAGGGGCGGGTGGCCTCCTACACCGAACGCGGGGTGCCGAAGACATTGGGCAAGACCGTCGCATCGCTGAACGTGATGGTAGCCGGGCTTGACCTAATTCGCATCGCCGACATCGTTCGCACCCCGGTTAAGAACGTCGCACCGGTCTATTTCAGGCTTGGCAGCCGGCTGGGCCTGGCTTGGTTGCGCGACAGCGCCACACGCATGCCACTGGGCAATCATTGGCAAAAGCAGGCGACAGCCGCGATTATCGACGATCTTTATGCGCTGCAGGCGGACTTGACGGTGGCCGCGTTGAGCGATGGCGGCAAACGGACCAAAATCGATGGCCGGGTTTCCGGTTGGCTCAAACGCCGCAAAGCGCCTATCGATCGAATCGATCAACTAATTGCCGAATTGCGCGCAATGGATCATGTTGATGTCTCGATGCTGGCTGTCGCGAACCGTCGTTTGCGTGGCCTGACCGGCGGCTGAGCCCGCCCGTCCGATTGCAGGAGGAATGAGGATGCAGTGGTTTCGCTTGCTTGTAGCCGTCCTGGCCCTGTCGATGCTGGCCATCGCGCCAGCCTCGGCACAAAGGCTGAACAGCCCGATCGTGGTCGCCTCCACCTATGCGATGGCCCACGCGGCCCAAACGGGCACGACCAACTATGGCGTCACGGCGCAAACGGTCGATCTCACCGGCAATGGCTATGACGATATGTTCGCCATCTATGCGCTGGTCGGCGAGTTTGGCCTGCCGGTTGGCGAGTATCTTGCGTATTTCGCAGGGGGACCCGGAGGCTTCACACCAGTCACGCGCATCGATCTGCCGGGCAGGGCCAGTGAAATCACCGAGTATGTCGATGGCACGATGACCGTGGTGTCGAATACACCAAACGGTCCCGTCACATGGCGGTTTACCGCGACCCCCGCAGGCCTCAGCCAGCTTCCCTAACCCGGCTCTACGGCAAACCAGAAGTCAGCCAGTATGGCCGCCACCGGCCGACCGTCAGGTCGGAAGGGTATTATCGCCTGGGCGTTCTATGATTGGGCGAGTTCTGCCTTCAACACCGTTATCGGTACCTTTGTCTTCAGTGTCTATTTCATGGAAGGCATCTATGGCGACGTGACACGGGGCACAGCCGCGTGGGGCTTCGCCATTGGCGCGGCGGGAATTGCTGTTGCGGTACTGGCACCTATTTTGGCCGCTGTCGCCGATCGGTCGGGCAGACGCAAACCTTGGCTGTTCGCCTTTACACTCGCCACGGTCGTGCCGACTGCCCTGCTTTGGTTTGCCGAGCCTAGCCCTGCCTACATCACTTATGCGCTGGCGATGGTCATTGTCGCGAGCATCGCCTTTGAGCTGAGCCAGGTCTTCTACAACGCCATGCTTCCCGACGTTGCGCCGCCGGGCATGCTGGGGCGAATATCGGGCTGGGCCTGGGGTATGGGCTATGTCGGCGGCCTCGCGAACCTCGCGATTGTCCTGTTCTTGTTCATTGGTCTGGCGGGCAGCACGGGGCTTCTCGGGATCACGACCGAGAACGCCGCCAACATCAGGACCACCGGCCCCATGGTCGCACTGTGGTTCGCGCTATTTTCGCTCCCGATGTTCCTGATCACCCCCGACCGACCGGCCTCTTCGATCCCCTTGGGACAGGCAATCAGCGGCGGGCTCCGCGACCTCATAAAGACTGTGCGTGATTTGGCGCGTCACGGATCTATTCTCCGCTTCCTGATCGCCAGTGCGCTTTATCGCGATGGTCTCTCCACCCTATTTGCCGTCGGCGGCCTTTACGCCGCCGGAACGATGGGAATGTCGCTGGAACAGGTGTTGATGTTCGCCATTGGACTGAATGTCACCGCCGGTATTGGCGCCGCGATATTCGGCTTCATTGACGACAAAGCCGGCTCGAAATCGACAATCCTC
>JBCCER010000131.1:0-12595 GCA_039030175.1 Pseudomonadota bacterium | reverse complement strand
TGTGGGCAGGAAGTAGCGTGATAGGCGCATGGGAGGGCCGGATGTTAGGAGGTCAAAACACTGATATTCGGCGATTGCCGGAATCGGGCGGACTGTAGGCAATGGCCTTGCGCATGTCCAATCGCGAGCCCACTGACCTCTCCTTAGAAGTGCGAAAACGCAGCGTTACGTCGGCTTTGGGCATACCCTGAGAATATTGTGTCGGAAACCGTAAGAATTTTGATGACTTCGCCAAACGCTTTGGCTAGGTTGGCCGCCCAAGAAAAAAAGACCGCGCCCCGTTCGCGGGGGCACGGCCCAAGTTTAGGGAGGAATCGCCACCAGGCGAAATCGGGGTAAACCCCGATCACTAGAGAAATTGGTGGATCTGACTGGTTAAGGCAAGGTCTTAATGGCTTTGCCTTATTTTTTTGTTTGATAAATCAATAGTTTGACAAAATTCTGAGCAACAGCACAGCAAACAGGCGGCTGATTGCCTAGCAGTTGTTCAAGTATGGCCTTTGCATCCAACAAGCGCTAATTGAGAAGTTGCAAACTGCTGTTGTAGGTTTACCCACGTTTTCCCCGGCGACTGTGAGTTACTTGAATGCACCGGATCCTACTTGGTCTCATCGTAGCCATCTGTCTAACGCTTGCTGCGAGTCTGGCCTCCGCCCAGCTTCCAGGGCTGACATCGTCCAGCACGGAAGAAACGCCGGAAATCGTACCGGAAGACCTCACGCCCGAAACTGTGCTCGAGATGGTTTCGCGACTATCCGACGAAGACGTTCGAACCTTACTGATCGAGAGATTGGACGCAGTGGCGCAAGCCAACGTCGAAAGCGAGGCAGCAGGTCAAAGCTTCGGCGCATTTTTGGAATCCTCGGCGCTCGGTGTCGGCGAGTCGATCGCAACGTCCACACGGCGCGTTCCGGATATGGCGGACGGTGTCTATCGAGGTTTTTCGAACTTCGGCGCCGCACGCGGTTGGGGTGGTGCCGGACAGTATATCGGTTTGCTGCTCGCTACGATCGCATGCGGGGCGTTGGGTGCCCTAGCCGTAGACGGTGTGGCGCGGAAATGGCGGGCGAACATCAAACACACCACGGCCCCGGTATCCTTGCGCCAAACGTTACGGGTTTTGTCCCAGCGGCTGATCCTGGATGTCGGTGGATTGGTCGCTTTCTTCATCGTGACAAGGCTGTTTGAGGCTTATGTGCTCCCGGAGGGCGACCAGCAACTTGTCCGTATTTTTGTTTCCAACATGATCATGCTGCCCTGGTTCGCGTTAACGTTGACGCGGTTCCTAATGGCACCTCACCGTCCTGAATTGCGGCTTGTCTATACCGATGATTGGACCGCCCGATACGTGCACTGGAGCATGTTCGGCCTCGCAATTCTGCTCGGCTTCACGATCTGGCTCTTGTCCTTTCTCCACCTAAATGGGGTCCCGTTTGGAGAACTAAGGCTCGGATTCTGGTTGAACTTGGCCATCTTCATCTGGCTGATTTACGCGGTATTTCGGACTAGAAAGGGCCTCGTCAGTATGATGGCCGGCGGCGATCGTGAGGTAACCCGCGCCGAAGCCTGGGTCGCGCGCGCCTATCCCTGGTTTGCTATGGCCATGATCGTGATCACTTGGTTGATCGTCGAAGTGCTCGCTTATCAGCAGATGTGGCACCTGTTGGACGGACGACAGTTCGTCACCCTTGTCCTGATTTTGTTTGCGCCGGCGTTCGACACTTTGATCCGTGGCCTGGTCAAGCACCTGTCGCCGCCCATGACCGGAGAGGGGCTGATTGCCGAGCAGGCCTACCACGCGACCAAGCGCAGCTATATCCGCATGGGCCGCGTGGTCGTATTCGGTATGGTGATTTGGATCATCGCCTCGCTGTGGCAGATCGATTTCAGCAACTTGGCCTCCGCAGGCGTGGGGGCCCGAGCCGCTGCAAAGATCCTAGAAGTTCTTTTCCTGATCGCGGTCGGCTATCTCATCTGGGAAGCGGTCACGTTGTGGATCAACCGCAAGCTTGCGGCCGAACAGACGGCTGCTGGGTTTGACCTCAACGAAGAGGAGCCCGGCGGCGGCGAAGGTGGCGGCGCGGGCGGATCGCGTATGTCGAGCGTCTTGCCGTTAATCCGTTGGGGCGCCCAAGCCGCGATCATCACCATCACGATTCTCATCGCATTGGGCGATATCGGCATTGACATCACTCCGTTACTCGCTGGTGCCGGTATTGTCGGCCTGGCCATCGGGTTTGGCGCCCAGAAATTGGTGACAGATGTCGTCTCGGGCATGTTCTTCCTCATCGACGATGCGTTCCGTGTGGGCGAGTACATCGATGTCGGCGGCACGCTTGGCACGGTGGAGAAGATCTCGTTGCGGTCGCTGCGGTTGCGGCACCACCGCGGGACGGTCCACACCATTCCTTATGGCGAGATTCCGAAAGTCGCCAACTTCTCGCGCGACTGGGTGATAATGAAGCTTCGCTTCACCGTGCCGTTCGACACCGATCTCAACAAAGTCAAAAAGATCTTCAAGCAGATCGGTCGAGAGATGATGGAGGTCCCAGAATATGCTGAGGACTTCATTCAGCCGTTCAAATCCCAGGGCGTCCTTGAAGTCGACGATGTTGGCATCGTGATGCGCGGCAAATTCATGGCTAAGCCTGGCAAGCAGTTCGTTTTGCGCAAGGAAATCTACAGCCGCGTCCAAAAATCCTTCGATGACAACGGCATTCAGTTTGCTCGCAAGGAAGTTCGGGTCAAGATCGACGGCGCCAACGCCGAAGAAATGAGCGAGAGCGAACTACAGGCCGCCGGGTCTGCCGCTCATGAAGCCGCCCAGAAGCCTCTAGAGCCTAAACCAGCCACGTAGGGGAACGGTTTCCCAGGAGAATTGACCGGGCCGCAGCTTCACACGAATTGCAGCGCAGGGAAGCCGCTGCAATTGACTTTGCCTCAATTTCGGACCAAGGTCCGCTAAACGGACCAAGTGCGTCTACCTTCCGGATTGCCGGGGTGCGCGACCAAAGAGGCAGATGAAACAGCTATTCTCCCACGCTCGCCGCCCGGTTCATATGGGCGCCTACCCAATGGAGCGTGTCGGTCGATCGCAAGAAGCTGCTAAGCTCGACGCTGTTGTCACGGACGGCACCCTCGATGAGAATTTTGGTCCTCAGGACCTTTGTGCCGCAATTAGCGACTTCATGTGCGCCCTGGACGCCGTGCGCGAGGGCGATGTTAACCGGAACTTCGTCGATATCCCCGAAGACTCAGCTGAGCGGACGAGGCATCTCAAGGCAGCCGGATACTTCTTAGACAGCTCTCTGGTTGGTGTATGCGCACTCACACCCGACGATCACCTGCTAGCCCAGCGCAAAGAGCATCCGCGCCTACGAGAAACCTCTTACGGCGCGTCGACTGAGAAACTGCGGTTGCGCTTCAACCCTGCCTCAGTCGTGCGGCAGATGGACCGCTCGATCGGCCTGTCGGAACGACCGATCGACGATCATCGCTTCGCAATTGTGTTCGCAGTTGAATACCCACGCGATCCAGGAACCAACGAGCCCGGCGTGCAATGGATCGCGGGCACGCAGGCTTGGCGTGCAGGCGTTCGGGCAGCTGAGATCGCGACCATCGCCGCCAACTATTTGCGGCTTCTTGGGGTAGAAGCACGCAGCCATTCGGCGACCACAACAGATGTCAATCTCAGCAAACTCGCTGTTTCGGCAGGCCTCGCGACTATTCGCAGTGATGGTTGTGTTACAAACCCCTTCATTGCAGACCGGTTTGGACTGGCGGCGGTCACCACGCGCATGGAGTTGCAGCCCGACGCTCCGCTGCGCGCCCAGACGGTCGGCGACCAAGTTCGTGCCAAAGGGATCGGCTGGTGGCTGGGGTCGGCTAGCCCCAAAAACCGATGGAATAAGCTCGACTACAAAAAGCGCACTTACAAGGACAGCCGCTTTCCCACCGAGAAGCTGAAGCGCGTCGAAAAGACCACGACGTTTATCGACGAGGATCGAATACCAAGACTTCCGAAGAGCAGCGAGTTCTTCCTGCGCGCCGCCTTTGGTGATCTTGGCAAGGGGCCGATGGAGGCCTCCGACGAGGGTTTTTCGGTTGCCAAAGCGCCCCTGGCCGCAGCCATGCGATTGGCGCTGAACGTCTATTCGCTGCTGCAGCGGGGTGAAGCCAAGCCGAGCCAGGCACCTGACGGCGCTGTTGATCCCGCACTAAACGCCGACACGATCAAGGCGACCATGCATTTCCTGGGCGCCGATATTGCCGGTATTTCGCGGGCCCCGGACTGGGTGTGGTATTCCCACCGGCAGGATGGTTCGGAAATGCCGGTCGCCCATCCCAACGCCGTTTCCGTGATGATCGATCAGGGTTACGAGACCATGGACGGCGCCAGCGGCGACGACTGGATCTCAAGCGCCCAGTCGATGCGGACCTATGCCCGTGCCGGCCTCGTGTGCGGAATTGTGGGGCAACATCTGCGCAATCTTGGTTTTTCGGCGACAGCCCATTCGGCAGCAGACAGTGACGTCATCCAGACCCCTTTGGTTCTGCTGGCGGGCCTGGGTGAAGTCAGCCGCATTGGCGAGACGATTTTGAACCCATTCCTGGGTCCGCGACTGAAGACCGGCATTCTAACCACCGACTTCCCAATGACGCCGGACAAGCCGATTGATTTCGGCCTGCAGAATTTCTGCCAGTCTTGCAACAAGTGCGCCCGCGAGTGCCCCTCCGGTGCAATCTCTTCTGGTCCAAAGGTCATGTTCAACGGCTATGAGATCTGGAAGGCCGACGTTGAGAAATGCACGCGGTACCGCACGACAAATCTCGGCGGTTCGATGTGCGGCCGATGCATGAAAACCTGTCCCTGGAACCTTGAGGGTCTCGTGCGCGAAGCCCCGTTTCGTTGGGCGGCGATGCATGTTCCAAAGGCAGCGAAGTGGATCGCGCGGTTTGACGACTGGCTTGGCCGCGGCCGGATCAACCCGGTCAAGAAATGGTGGTGGGACGTGGCCAATGACGGCAGCGGAAACATCACCAAGGCCGCCGAGACCAACCGCCGCGGGCTCAATAAGCACATCGATCTGAAATACGAGGATCAGACGCTTGCCTGTTATCCGGCCGACATGGCGCCCCTGCCCTTGCCGATGCCCGAGCCGGTTGATCGCGAAGCCGGCATCAAAGCCTATGGTGAGTTGATAACCCCCGACCAATACAAGACGCGGCTCGCCAAGGCGCAGACAGAGAGGCTGGTTGCCCGACCGCCAAAGATCATCGGCGAACCACCAGTGTTGGTCGCGAAGATCAGTCGCAGGTGGCAAGGATCAGAGGACGGAAAGATCGACCTGTTCGAAATCACTGCCCACGATGGTGGGGAGTTACCTGCCTTCGAGGCGGGCGCCCATATCGATGTGACCGTAACGCCACGCTACATTCGACAGTATTCGTTGGCAGGCGATCCTGCCGATTGCAGCCGATACCTCATCGGGGTGCTGCGCGAGGATGACGGACGCGGCGGTTCGAAGAAAATTCACCGGATGCTCGCCGCCGGAACGCCCGTGGTGATCTCTCAGCCACGGAACCATTTCCCGATCGTGACGGAGGCCAAGCGGCATCTCCTGCTTGCCGGGGGGATTGGCATCACCCCGCTGGTGGCGATAGGCCACCAACTGTATGCGAGTTCTGCCGACTTTCAGCTCTACTACAAGGCACGTACGCGCCAACAGGCGGCATTCATTCCAGAATTGAAGGCTTACCCTTGGTCGGACCGCGTTCATTTTCATTTCAGCGATGAGAACCGGCTCGACGTTGCCGATGTACTGAATAATTATCGCGACGGCGACCATCTCTACACATGCGGGCCGGCGGGGTTCATGGACAATGTGTTTGAGACTGCTGCGGGCTTTGGTTGGCCCGAGGATACGCTCCATCGGGAATACTTCTCGGTTCCGGAAGGGATCGACTACGAGAACCACCCGTTTGAGCTAGAACTTGCGCGGTCGTCGCGGATTATTCCTGTCGCGCCAGACAAAAAGGCGACCGAGGCGCTTTCTGAGGCCGGCATTGAGATCGCAGTCAAGTGCAGCGACGGACTGTGCGGCGTCTGCGCTACGCCTTACCTCAGTGGCGATGTCGAACATCGTGATTTCGTGCTCAGCAAAGAGCAACGAAAAGAAAAGATCATCCTTTGCTGTGGTCGCGCAAAGGAGCCGAACGGTCGTATCAAATTGGATCTCTAGGGCTGCGGTAACTTAACGGAAATCTAGTCGGTGAAGTCAGGGTGCCCGGTTCGCCTTGTAGATTGCTGCGATCCGATCGGCCGTTTGCCTTAACGCCGGTAGATGTCGCGTTGAGTGAATTTCGTCGGGCACAATGTCGTCGAAATGCACAAGAGAGAGTGCGCCGACAGGACCTGGAACCGCCACGGAAATAATCGAAAGATTTCCCGCCAACTCGTGGAGCTTTCGGCTCGCAAAACCCCGCTTTGAGGTCTCAGCCACCTTGGCTGCTAAGGCATCTCGGGCCTCAGAGTTGTCGGTCAATTCTTTGATCTTACTCTCTCTTTCGGGGATCGGCAGAGCCGACAAGAAGGCCAACCCAGCGCCGCTTACAGCCATCGGAAATCGTCGGCGCTCGAAGCGCTGTAGTTGGATCGGTGCCCTGATCCGATTATTCAACCGGACAACCATTGAGGTTCCGTCAGGCACCAGGAATTCGGTCGGCCACTTAATTTGATCAGCCAAGCCGTCCAGCACGTCCTGGATTTCGGAATCCATCTGATCCCGGCCGACTAACGCGCGAGCAAGCGCAGCCACCTTCGGTGTTACTGAATAAGTCGCAGTATTGGGGTCTCGCCTGGCATAGCCCTCGGCCATGAGAGTCTGCAGCAAACGGATTACTGTGCTTTTTGCCAATCCGGTGTCCGAGACTAGGCGCGTAATCGTCGCCGCTTCCAAATCATTGAGAGCAGCTAGCACGCGCAGCCCTCTGGCAAGCGATGTAACACTACTTGAGTCGCGCGCATCGGACACGGCCGGTACAGAGATGGGATCGTCAGAATCTGGCAAGTGCTACAAGCCGTCCGTTGGATATCCGCACGTTCATCATGCTCCAGTGATCAGGTGTTAACCAAGTATAGCGTATTGGCTGGCACGTTGGCGTTTGGCTATCGTATTGGTGCGACCAATTAGCGGTCTGGGAAGTGCGCGCTTGTGAAGATTATTCAGATATCCCGCATCATCTGTCCGAAATGTGGTCATGCTGAGACTGAAAAGATGCCGTCGGATGCTTGCCAATACTTCTACGACTGCAGGGGCTGTGGGGCAGTAATCAAGCCTTTGATCGGCGATTGCTGCGTTTACTGTTCGTACGGCTCCATCCCCTGCCCGCCGATTCAAGAAGCAAGAGCGACAGGACAAGATGCCGATTGCTGCGGCGCTGGCCAGGTACCGTAGATTCCAGCTGCCTTGCTCTAATCGCTGTTGATCCACTCCATCACCACGCCTTCCGGCACGCCGGCAAGGCGGTCGCCTAAAACGGTAATGTTGTTGCCGGCCAAGCAAGGGGCGTGGATCGGCTTACCGTAAACGACCAGCCGTTCGATGCTGGTTCTATTGCCAAGCTCTCCGGTATTCCGGACGGAAGGACCAAACGGCAATACCGCTCCCTCCCTCACGAAGATGGGAATACGGTTCTCAGGAACGGTAAGGTCCAACCGTCGCCCGCCGCTGAGCTGGCCATCGGTCCAATAGTCCACCCAGTTGCCTTGCGGCAAAAATACACGCACGCGGCTATCTGGGGTTACCACCGGTGCCACGAGCAAATCCGGTCCGAACATGTACTGGGTGTCAAAACTCCAGCACTCGGATTCAGCTGGAAATGCCAGCGGCATTGCGCGCATCGCCGGCAAACCGGCGGCGGCAGCCTCGGCGAATACACCCTCGGTGTATGGCAGCAGCCGATAGCGCAGGTCCAAGAAGCTAGATACAATTTCAATAGGTGCAGCAGATGAAGCGGCGGCAAGAGCACTCCCGATTTCGGTCAGGCTGATATGGCCGGCAAAGGTCGCGGCTTGCAGGCAGCGGACCTGTAGGTTTGTATCTATCGACGCGCCCTCGTTGCCGCCGACGACCATTGTTTGAGAGGGGATGCCCGAAAGGCCCCATGAAAGACAGCCGCGCAGCGCGTCGGCGAAACCTTCCCAAGTCAGGTCGGCGCGCCGGCTCTGCTGGGCAGGAAAGCGCTGCATGCCAGCCCACCCTGCTTGGCCAATCGCCATGGCGGTGCCACCCCGCTCTTGCTTGACGGCCTCCAGCAAGCATCGGCTGTGGAGCAACGGGTAGGCATTGTTCAGCCGACGGCCGTTGTCGCCATTGGACGCTCTAGCGTTATCCGCGATCGTGCCGGCAAATCTGGGGGCCAATGCGGCGACGCCGTTACGCAAGCGGTCGTTGGCCTGCTCACGCCAATAGTCGCAGGCAGCAGGAACGGTGAAATCCACCAGCCCGCCGCTGATGCCTAGCCCGCCCGAAACATGATTGTACGGCTCGCCTGTCGAGCTATCCTGAAGCAGCCATTCCTTGGCGGCTAACTCGTCGTACCTTGGGTCACCAACATCGATAATTGGGAGATCCCAAGCACTGCGCGGCATGCCGTCGGACTCATTGCTGGGCGACCGCGATCCCTTTGAGATGAGTATATCGCCAGGCATTTCATGAATGAGGGTGCTGGGCGTCTGGTCAGTGCCGCCCTTGGGATTGACCTCATGCCAGATGCCCAGGCTCCAAAGGGGCGGTGGCACCGGCCGGCCTGTCAAAACTGTGTAGTGCTGCAAGATCTCGGCACCGCCGGTGCCGGCCAAAAGGAAGAGATCCAGAACACCATCTTCAACTAGAAGACCGTAAATTTTCGGCGACCATTGTGAAAAGCCGACACCGTGGGTCACCTTGCCCGGCGTATGCGCGAAAATACCCCAGCCGCGCGGGCTCCACGCCAGCGGGCAATTGTTGCGCGACCCCTGGCAATTGCCGACTTCGGGGTCGCCTACCCAAGAGGTAACCAACTGCCCTCGCCGATCAAGGCGGCCGGGTTTCTCGCCCAACCCATAAACCGCATCTCCGCTGCCGAGCGTTAGACCGGCGAACCATTGTTCGGGGCCGAGGCGTGCCAGGGTCGGCGGCGCTGTGCCAAAGCGGTCACCCAATTTGGGCGCCGAGGCGAGCAAGGTTCGCTCGCCCCGGACAAAGGCAAGATTGCCTTCGTTATCGAACGAAAGCTGGCAGCCCTGGGCCGACACGACCCAGCTGGATTTGGTGCCCGACAGTTCGGTATCGGCTGGCGTGTTGGGCCCTGCGACGAGAATGCCATAGTCCGGTGGTTCGGCGTCGCCCAGGCGCAGCCGAAAGATTCCGCCCGCATAAGCCGTGAGAGCGAGACGCCCCACATTGGTCGGGATCGACCATCCATGCTTGTCGGCCTTGGCTGGTCCTGTCACCTCTAGCTTTGGCAACGCCGTCCAATCTGGAGCCAGCAAATCGAACATGCGCGCCGACCGCGGCTAAAGCGTTACGACGGAAAGAGATAGCCGCGATGCAAATGCTGCCAACGCTCCACGGTGGTCGCCATAGGCCAGTGTGTAGTGATGCTCCAAACCTTCGCCCATCACTGTGTCCAAGACCGTCTGGGCACCGCTGTCAAAACGGGCGACGCCAGAAGTGCCAGAGTAACTCTTCGGTGCAGCAATCATCTCGGCTCCGCCGATCACCATCCGTGTTCTCCCCGATGATTGCGAAAGTCTGGCGATCGTTACCCGGCCAGGCTTGAGAGCGAACTCGCCGAGCAATGGTTTGCGCCGGTTAGAATGAACGGTCGCGGTCGGCGTGTCGTCGGGGTCCGCCATCGAAATCGGTGCGAGGCCGCAGTGCCAAAAGACGCCCGTGTTGTCGGCCAAACTGATGTCGACCAGATCGGCGATGAAAACCGGCTCGTCAACCAACGCCGTCATCATCAGATTGGTTACGCTACCATAGGCATCAGCCTCGCACGCGCATGGCGTACCATCCTGCCCCATCATGGCCATCGCACCGCAGGCAGCACAGCCGTAGTCCGTAAAAAACTCCGGCCAGCAGCGCACAGCGATAGCATCATATCGGCTTTCGTCGGCAAACTTGCGCAAGGCCGTGTAGATCCGCAGGCTTTTATCGAGAGGCTCGGCCTCCACATCGTCCAAGCCTGACAGTTCGCCTTCCACCCTCGCCTCCACGGGCGCCAATTCCTCGTTTGTTACTGCCTTGGCGGACTCAAACAAAGAGTTCAGGGGAACGGCGTCAATCTCTGTGCCGGTCAGGGTTTGAAGACGGCGTGGATCGTAAGCGCAGGTGTCAAAGCCGACAGGATGTTCGCCGATCACCGCGATCCTTCCCTCTGCCAGTCGGTCAAACGCCTTGATCGCTTTGCGATCATCGATCGCCGTGATTTCGATGTCCGAGTCTGCTGGATCCTCGGTTGGTGTCGATGTGCCCGTAACCGCAATGTTTGCGAAGGTCGCCTCAGCTTCGTTGTCGTCGGGATCAAGATAAACATATCCGTAACTCACCGATGCCTTACTCATCGCGTGGCCGGCGAGGTTGATACCGCAAAATGAATTCAGCCTCAGGCGCCCGCCATTACGTGCCTCAGGAAATGCCCACAGCACTACAGGTACATCAAGCGAGTTGGCTAAGGCCACCGTCATCGAGGCGTCGGTGAACGTCACTTGCAAAACAAGTATGACGTCGAGCGCCTCTTCTTTAAATTGGTCGATTGCCGCTTGAGTGGCCTCGGCGTCAAACAGCAGTTCGCGCGAACCAACGATTTCAACATCCAGACGATCCAACAGGGCAAAAGCCCTTGCCGCCGTTTCCTCGGCGAACGGCACGTCAAAGGTCGCGCGGGCCAGCGCCGCAACCCCGATACGTGGACGGGCCATCTAGATCTCTCCCTCAAAATCCGGATAGGCGGACCGAAACCCAGGGCCGGCGCCTTCAATGCCGGTATCGCCATTGTAACATGGATGCTGGGACCACGGCGTGGCCAGCTCATCCGTTAACAGGTTCAGGGACCCCATGTAGGGGACGCCGGCGGTTGCCAAATCCGATTCCATCGCTTGCATGTCCGGAAAATTCTGGAAGGCCTGCCACCAGATCGCCCTACCCGCCAGGTAGCCGCTTGCGCCCGCCCGGTAGGCGTAGATCAGCACGCGCCTGAATTCGTCCATTCCTGCACCGGCAGAAAGCATGACCCAAGGGCGGCCGGCAAGCGCTCCAAGCTCGTCAAACCATGCTTGAGTCTCTGCGACTGCGCTCTCGCCGGCATTTTCTGGGTCCGGGACCTCCGCAGCTTTGATCGGGCTCTCCAGCTTGAAGACATCCACGCCAAATCGAGGGTCGGCAAAACGGCGAACGCTTTCGAGCACCAATTCGGGCCGTTTGCCTGGGTCTTCGATGTAATCCTTGGTCTGCGCACTGTCTTCGGCAAGCGGGTAGACCAGCAACTCGAAAACGAAGGGTATATCGTTTTGGCGGCACGCGTCCCCTATCCTGGCGACAAAATCCTCTTGCTGTCGGCAAACCGCGGCATCGGCATCGGGGCGATACCAGGCTAGAACCTTTACGGCGTCTCCTCCAGCCCGCTTGATCTTGGCGACCGACCAGTGGTCGATTTCCGAGCTTAGGCGGCCCGCTGGCTTTTCCTCAAAGATCGAGTCTTCCAAGGTCAGGATCAGGCCTTGTGCAGGACTCATCAACGAGGCGGCCATGGGAAACGCAACGTGTGGATCCAAAAGCAAGGCCGAAGATGAAGGCGCCAAAACCCGCACCAAACACTGCTTAACAGCGCACACATCCTCATAGCTGGCTTCGTCTGCGCCACGACGTTGCTTGATCAGATTCTTGATCGGCGGACGTTGATCGACCGCAGTCATCTTGAACCGGCCCTGGCCATCCGCCAGGCGCCGCAACCCCCAAAGTTTGCCGGGCGAAAGCCCCATTATGCCTGCTCCCTCAAAAACCGTTCCAGCGCTTTGCGGGTCGGTATCCCAGCGCGACCGCCTGGCTGCGCGCATTTCATTGCCGCAGCCGCCGCCGCCCATCTTAGCGCCTCAGTCTCGTTCTGTCCCCGAGCCAACTCAGCCGCAAAAGCGCCATGAAACACGTCCCCGGCGCCGAGCGTGTCGATGACATCGACCTCATATGCGGGTTGCCGGTGAACGGTTGAGCCGTCGGCCGTCCAATAGGCCCCTTGCGCGCCCATTGTGACGGCCAGCCAGCCGCCAAACCGCCGGTGGGCCGATCTAAGGCCGGCGTTCACATCCGTTTCTCCTGTGCAATCCGCCAGGGCAGGCTCGGAAAAAATAATATGGCTGCTTGCGCCGGCAGCCTCCGTCAGCCCGTCATGGGTGGTCAGATCGGCATCAAGAACTCCTGGGACGCCAGCTTGACGCGCCGCTTTGAGTGCCCTTTGTGTCCCCTGAAGCCAGCGAAGATCTCCCAGCACAGCGCCAAACTGCGAGATACCGTCAATCGGCAGCCAACTCGGATCATGGTCGAGCCCCTGC
>JBCCER010000130.1:0-12696 GCA_039030175.1 Pseudomonadota bacterium | reverse complement strand
TTGAGCCGCCGAACGCTCGGCTCGATAACCAGCCGATAGCCGGTATGGGACCTTGCTTCGTACTCGCTCGGCGCTTTTTCAATGTCGATGACGTCAGCCATGGTCATCTCCCCACCGCGCGGTGCCGCACGAAACGGTCAGGCCGCGCTGGTTAATCCAACCTTCCCAATATCGTGGCGATTTTTGTGGGCGCAACGGGTTCCGCCATAACAGGTGGGCGAATGGTCGCTGGCGGCTCAAGAGATTCGCTGATAAGGCGGCCTATGCCGGCGAGCTTGATAGGGTTAGATGGCTGGACCGTGACGGCCCAGCCATCGGTGTTCCCGGGTCTAGGCCAGCTGCTCGATGCCCGATGGCTCAGGCTTGTGAAGGCCGACAACAACCATGACCGCAGCGCCCAACGCCCAATAGTACCAGGCGTCAATGCCTGTGAAGCCGAAAAAGAACGGGGCAATTAGGAAGACGAAGCCCACGGCCCCATCCACCGCCAAATGGAACGCGTAGGGCAGAACCCGGAAAACGCCAAGCCGATGGTCGGTCAACAGAGTCAAGAGCAAGGCAGCGACGCCGACCGTGAACGAAAGCCAAAAGGCCATCGGGTTTGCCTGCCCTAGCCCCAGTACGAATGGCAGGCCCATCAGGGCGGCCGCGACCGGGTAGTCTAGAAAGGCGTGCATCTGTTTGGTGACGAAACGGATATCCATGAACTGGTCCTCCTGTTGGCAATGTGTCTGGCGGTCGCCGTAAGTAGCGGCCGTGCCCAACAGGTGCGCCCAGGCTTCCGTTTAAACCATGCAGGTTTGTCCCGATTTCTTGATCGTCCGTCCGGAAACTTGCGGATCGATGCCCCTACGCGCTCACCGACCGCCTGAACGCCGCCGGGGTGGTGTCGAATTGCTTCTTAAAGGCGCGGGTGAAGGCGGCCTCGGAGCCATAGCCCACGCCCTCGGCAATGGCGATGATGGGATCGTCTGTTTCGGCGAGTCCCCGGCGGGCGATCTGCATGCGCCATTGGGTAACGTACGAGTGCGGCGTGAGGCCGATCAGCGCCGTGAACCGTTCGGCAAACACGGTGCGTGACATGCCGGCCTCCTTGGCCATCGATTGCACCGTCCAGTCGATTTGCGGCGCACCATGGACCGCTTGCAAGCATCGGCTTAGCTGCGGGTCCAGGACCCCTGCAAGGCTGCCGGCCGTGTCCCCGACCGTATCGACGAAGGCCCGTACGGTCTGGATGAAAATGATCTCCGTCAGCCGGTGGACGATCGCGTCCGCGCCGGCGCGCCCGCCCATCACCTCGGCCGATACGAACCGGATGACCGACTCCAACCACTCGGCGTTCATGGTCTGGGTGTTGGGCAGGTGGATCACTGTCGGCAGGTCGGACAGCAGGGGATGAACCGCGTCTTTCTCGAATTCGAAATGGCCGCAAAACAGCTTGCAGGCGCTTCCGTCGTCAGGACCGCCATAGATCAGCGCGCCCGTGCCGTCATACCCGGTCTCCTGCAAGACGAAGTCCAGTTGATCTGCGGTTCGCTCCGGCGTATCGGACAGCACATGGGCCACACCGTGTGGGATGACGATCAGATCCCCGGTCGACAAATGGATCGGGTCCGGCCGGTCTTCGATCCGTGCCCAACAGCTACCGCGCATCACCATGTGAAAGCGCGCGACATTGCTGTAGTCCGGCACCTGCACGCCCCAAGGCGCGGTAAAATGGGTATGGAAATAGACCGTGCCGCGCATTTGCAGCACGTCCAGGATTTGGCTTAAGGCATCTCCCGCCATCGAAACCTCTTTGATTTCATGTACAGCAGCATATGCGCTGTGTGTCCGTACGAGGCAAGGAATGCGGACGATCGATCAAGAGATTCGGATGTATGAGCATCGATCGGCATACCCCGCCGCCGCTACCGTCAACTTTGGTCGACGATGGAGACGATCTTGCCATCCTCAACGCGAAAGGCAGACGCGCCGGAGAAGGAGAGCGTCTGCCCCTCCTCCCAGCCATTGGGAAGGTTCTTAGCCACCACCGCCCGGTAGTCGATCTCCACAAGCGTGATGTCACCGACCGTAATGGCGTTCGTCACCGTCTGCTGGCGGGATCTGAACGCCGCTGCGCCAAATTTGGCCATCTCGGCAAACTCTGCCTTGCCGGTTGCCTCGGCCGTCACAGCGCCGTCCGAGATATTCTGGAAGTGCACAGTGTCAGCAAGACAATCGAGCATGCTGTCGACGTTCTTCTCGTTGTAGGCGGAAATGTAAGTTGCGATCACGTTGGGCAGATCTTGCATGGGTCTTCGTTCGGGTGACGACAGGGTTTCTTGCCGACTAGCACCCTCACTGCGCCATTGCCTATGTGTCGCATCCGCAAAAGCGTCAGATCGGCCATGCGTGATAGTCTATTCGCGAGAATCACTCGGTTCATGGCGCGGGGCAAAACATGAATGAAGCCTTAGAAGGCGGACAGGTCTATGCCGGTTTTTGGCAGGCTGTGTATGACTTTCAGACGCTGATCATCGGCGTTCCTGCCGTTTTGGTGGGGGTCGCGACGGTTCTTGCCGCCTATTTCACGATCCGTCGTATGGGTAGGCAGATCGCGATGCAGGGCAGTCAGATAGAAGTCGACCAGAGCCGGCACGACGATGCCAAGCGCAGCGCTGCCTGGCAGGCACGGGCGGGGCTACCCCACGCGTTGAGCGACATTTGCGAGTTTGCCACCAACTATCTGAAATTCGTCCGGGATGGCAAAGTCGACCGACCGGACCCGCCCGAAGAAGCGACCCGTATCGTGATCAGGGCGATCGGCCATCTGGAGCCTCGGTCCGCGAAAACCCTCTGGGAGTTAGCTAACGAGATCCAAACATTCCGCGCTCGCTTGGATGCGGAAGGCGGTCTTCGGGGTGACGATCAGTATTTCTGCCTGGCGCTCTACTTCCTTGCGGAAAATATCTTTGAGTTCGCAAGGGGACAAACCGAAATCGTCAGACGCAAGTCTTTCGGGCGAGAAGAGGCCGAACGGGTCTATCATGTGATGCTGCCCGATGCGCCGCTCGACTCCGACGCCGCTGGAAATCGCGACCTACGCGAAGCCATCGAGCGATTCGATGCGTCAAGACAGTAGCGGCTTTAGCCTTTGCTATCGGATGCCATATCGGGCTGCGGTGTCGAGCGCAGGAAGCGGAAAATTCATCGAGAACTGCTCATAGCCGGGACGATGGACCACGAGCGAAAAATTATCCTTGGCCGTGCGTCTCGTCACAGCGCGGCTCTTTAGGGCCTACTACACTCACCTTCATAGATTGATGGGGATGTTATATTTCTTTCTCACCTGGTTCAGGCCGCCCCGTTTGGGGCGGCCTGTTTTTTTGCGGGTCTGACGGGAGTGAGCTGTCGCCCAACGGCTCGCTAGTCCCTAGCGTTCAGAATCACGCACAGATTGTCGCTACGCAAAATGTGCTCGTTGGTTTCGCTGTCCCGGGACCGAAGAATTGACGCAACGACCGGGATGACGACCTCATCGTCCACTGTCGACCAATCGATCAGCACCTGGACAGGTCGCTCGTTGCGGGCCAGATCGGTGATGCCATTGCTGCAATCGGCCCAATCGCTGCTACGGAAGATCGATGTCTGATGCGGAGCGATCTGCTGGCGAAATTCGGCGTGATCGGGAAACGCATCTGTCCCCGGATAGTCGCATCGTAGCGTGCCTTCTGCGTCATAGACCCGGATCTGGTCGATCTGGATCGCGCCTTCTTCGTCAAAGTTGGCGATATGATATCGCGACGACTGACTCTCATTCGTGTCCGACCGATCGCGATGGGTCCCGCTGATGCAGCCGAAGGTTCCGCCATCGGCCGTATCCCGGTCCTGTGCGATGCCGGGTTGGGTAAACGACAGCGCGGCAAACCCCACAACGGCGGATATCACGGATAGCTTTTTCAACGACATTCGAAGCACTCCTTCTTGTTGGTGGCCGGCTACAGATTTGCCGCAGCGCGATCCCAGTCGACGGACCCGCACCGCACAATGCGATAAAGATCCGTAACTGTTGTTACCATTAGCAGCAGTCGATGACCTAGTGTTGACGGCAGCGGAACTATGCGGTGGCCTCACGCTCCCACTTCTGGACGTAGCGCTCGTAGCTCGATTTCCACGCCTCAGACCTAAAGCTGCCGCCGCTGGAGTGCGTGATACAGATGGGCCAAGTTCCCAATGTCAGGCCCGCACGGCTCGCGGTCCTGCAGAAGTCCAAATCGTAGTGATGAAATCGAAACGACGGGTCGAATCTTACATTCTTGTCCAAAAGAGTCTGCTTCTTAACCGCCAAAAACACGCCGTCCAACAAGTCGCACTTCATCTTCCAAGGACCGGCCCTTGTAATGACATCGCCGCCGGGCGAGGCCCCGTGGGCGACACCAACGGAAACGTTGCGAATGTCGGTCTGTTCGAGGTCGGCGTTCTTGAACAGCCAACCCGCTTGATTAGGCGCGGCCGACCGGCTGCCGGCGACACCAATGACATCGAATTGTTCAAGGCCCTCGCAGATTCGCTCGACAAAAAAATAGTCGTCTATCCAGACATCGTCATGGACGAACAGCAGATAATCCACGTCTCTGTCGGACTCTATTCTGCTGTTGTAGATCGTTGGAAGAGACGCCGAGTTATCGTAGACAGCGAGAATCTTAGGCCGTCTTTCTTTCGGCAGCCGATTGATCGAGGCCATCACATGGGAGTCTGATAGCTCCTCCTCGCTTCGCCGGCTCGCGAACACGACTTCCAGCTTTTTGGGGTCGCTAACGGTATTCATTTATGCGCTGGTTGATTGCGGAGTTTGTGGTGAGGGTCTGTCGCGCCAAATGTCTTTGGGCCGACATTCTAGGGTCTAGTTCATTTGATAACCACGCCATAGGATTCGATCATCCAACGCCACTTCGTATGCTGCCGAAGCAAGATTCGCCCTTGCCATCGTGCAGCAGCCGACACCGAGCAGCGCTTTGGTTTACGGCCTATCTACTAGTCGATGTCAGGATCAGGGAACCTGATCATAATCCCCTCCTGCACGAAGTAGAGGAGTTCATCACCTTCGCTGGACCATTTCAGAACCAGCACAAATGAGGCATCGCTATTTACTACCGTTGCCATCCCTGTCGTTCCATGGCTCGGGATATGGGATCCGACGCCATTTGGGTCCACAAATTGATCTATTCATCGTCACCTAACGCGATGTCAGAGGACAGCAAGCAAGCCTCGTTTACTGCCGGGTTGGGTTCAAAACCATCGAAGAGCCATGTCGATAGTAATCCGAATGCAGTAAGGGAGCTGAAAACGAGTGCCAAGATCACCGTAATCGAGAAAAATATCAAATATTGCTGTCCCCCCTACAAGCACGATTTTTTCGCCACACTAGGAGTGGATTTCGCAGTCTCCTTCTCTGCAGGTTAGACAGTCCAAGGTGTTCATCCGACGGAACGCCTCGATCGTCGCCTGATTTGCCTCACCATCGATTGGCCCCTCATAAAGGCCAATTTCTTCCAAGTGGGTTTGAATCTCTCGCAAAAACTTGGGTTCGGTTAGGACAGAGAAAAATGAAGTTATGTCATCATAGAGGTCTATGTTCGTTCCGAACATACAGCTAACTCTAATTCGAGCCAGATAGTTTCCAGGATATTTGGGGTCGATGGCGATACCCAGCCCATACGACTCCACGGCCTGCCGGTAGTTTCCGATCCACTCAAAGCTGACCCCGATTGAATGATAAGCTAGCCCCCTAACTGGAAACAATTCGATGGCCTGATTGTAGTCGTCAATCGCTTTGAAATGTTCCCCCATTTGGTTGTACGCAAGCGCACGAATGTAGTGCAAGTGAAACAGTTGTTCATCTTTCCACCCATCGGCCTCGAGGGCTCGAGAGCAAGAGCTGATCACCTCCCACGGTTGGCCCCGATCAAAGCATTCCTCGAGATCGTCAGCGCTTTGGGCGTGAACTTGCTTGGCCAACAGCAGCGCTATCAAAACCTTTGCCGCAGTGGTTCTCGCTAAAAATTTGAACATAATTTTACATTAGCATCTGAAAGGCTCGCTAACTAGAGGCGCACTCAAACGCACGGCCTGAGCCTCGATAACAGGCGACGCAGCATCGTCGTAAACGTCGCAATTGGCCTAGTCGATTTCGACTCCATAGACCTCGGCGGCCTGCTCGACCGAAACATACCCCTCTCGCACATCCCGCAACATGGCGTCCCGTTCGCGCTGCTTCGGGTCGCCATAGCCGCCACCGCCGGGCATCTCCAACACCGTCACAGTATCCGCCGGTACCAGGGCCGAGATCTTGGGCTCCAGCGTCGTGCCATTGTTCGTCAGCAGCTCCCCCGCTTCCCCGGCGCGCCCTCCATGCAGCCCCGGCGCGGGGTGCTTTGTGCGTTCATAGAGGCCGGAGAAGAGGTAGGGCTCGTCCGTGAGGACTTCGATTTCCATGGTTTGGCCGAGACCGCCTCGGAACCTGCCGGCCCCGCCCGAGTCGGTGCGCAATTCGCGGCGGCGGACGACGAGGGGGGCGAGGGTTTCGATGACCTCGGCCGGCACGCCGGCGATGCCGCTGGGGTAGGCGGTGGCCGAGAGGCCGTCCTGGTCGCTGAGGGCGCCGGTGCCGCCGGCGGAGAACCAGGTGTAGGAGAAATGTTCGCCCGTTCGGCGGTCGACACCGGCGATGTGGGTGTCCCAAAGTCCGTCGAAGCCCGGGGCCATGACCTGGTCCGGCAAGGCTTCGGCGAGGGCGCCCATCACCACGGAGGGCAGGAAATGGCCGACGAGATGCCGCCCGCCGACCGCCGCTGGATATTTGGCGTTCAGAAGGGTGCCTTCTGGTGCCCTGACGGTTACCGGGATGAAGCTGCCCTCATTGTTCGGGATGTCGCCGGCCAGGGCGCATTTCACGCCATAGGTCGTGTAGGCGGCCGTGTAGTTCAGTGTCACGTTCACGCCGAGCGGCACTTGGCCCGGCGAGCCAGCGAAATCGACGGTCAGTTCGTCGCCCTTGACCAGGATCTCGGCCTTGAGGGTCAGGGGCTCGTCGAAACCGTCGATAGTAAGCTTGTACGGATAGCGTCCGTCCGGCAGATCCCGGATGCGATCCCGCATGGCCGCCTCGGACCGGGTGACGATCTCGTCGGCCAGTTCCTCGATATCCTCCAACCCGAACTCATCCATGAAGGAAAGCAACTGTTTGGCGCCCGCCTCGTTGCCGACGATCTGGCAATGGATGTCGCCCATCACCTCCTCCGGCGTGCGCACATTGGCGCGGATCAGCTCGAACACCGCCTCTACCGGCTCGCCCTGGTCGATCAACTTCATGACGGGCAGGAAAATTCCCTCCTCGAACACCGAGCGGGAATCCGCCGACAGGCCGCGCCCGCCGATATCCAGCGCGTGACAGCAATTGGCGAAGAAGGCAATGCAGCGCCCGTTCTTGAACACGGGCGTAGCGATGGTGATGTCGTTAAGCTGAGAGGCCGTCTTCCACGGGTCGTTGGTGATCAAGACGTCGCCGGGCTTCAGCGAGTCGACCGGGAAGCGCTCCAAAAACCAGACCATGCCCGTGGCCATGGAGTTGATGTGGCCCGGCGTGCCGGTCACCGCCTGGGCGATCATTCGCCCGCGCCGGTCGAACACGCCAGCCGACAGATCCCCCGCCTCACGCACGATCGAGGTGAAGGAAGAGCGCATGAGGGCGGCCGCCTGATCGTTCGCGGTGGCGATCAGGCGGCTCCACAGGATGTCGAGGGTGATTTGATCGATGGCCATCATGCTATCCCTCGTCGCCGGTCAGCAAATCGATGATCAGATTGCTGTTTTCGTCCACTTGGATGCGGCCCGCACCGTTGACGACCACGGTCGACTCCCGTTCCTCGACAATCGCCGGGCCATTCAGCACCGCGCTGGCCGGCAGTCGGTAGCGGTCATAGATCGGCACTTCGGCGAGTGCCTTTTGCGCCGGCAAATAAATCTCCCGCCGCCCTTTCAGCGCCGTCGCGGGATCCTTGCTCTCGCCTCGCGCCGCCTTGGGCAGGGCCAGCGTCGGCTTCGGCCCGTGGGCGACGACGCGCCAGGAGATCGCCTCCACCGGCGTTCCCTCCATCACATGGCCGTAGATGCCGCGATAGGTTTCCTCAAACCGGGCCAGCATATCGTCGTGGCGCGCGGCATCGAACGTCCCGCCCGCGATTGGCACCCGTACCTCGAAGCCCTGTTTTTGATAGCGCATATCGGCGAAATGGTTGAAACCGATGTCGGCGTCATCGATGGTCCGGCCCAGGATCTCGCGGCCGCTTGCCTCCATCTCGCCGACGATGCGGGCAACGCCGTCCCAATCGAGCTTGTCCAGCCGGCCGGGCAGGGAGCGGGAGAAGCCGATGCTCATCGGCGCGGTCAAAAAGCCGATAGACGACATGACCCCGGCGCCGAGCGGATAGATCACGCGCGGGCTGCGCAGGATCGAGGCGACGCCGAACGCATGCACCGGCCCCGCCCCGCCGGTGGCGAAGATTGGGAAGGCGGTGATGTTCTTGCCGCGCTCGATGGTGTGGATGCGGGCGGCCGAGGCCATGCTTTCATTGGCAAGCTGATGAATGCCCCACGCGGCCTCCAGCACCGACAGGCCCAGCGGCTCGGCCACCTTGGTGCGGATGGCGTCCTCGGCCGCCTTCACATCCAGCGCCATGGTGCCGCCGAGGAAAAAGCCAGGGTCGAGATAGCCGAGCAGCAGGTCCGCATCCGTGACGGTCGGCTGGTCGCCGCCCAGCGCGTATGAGGCAGGGCCCGGGTCCGAGCCCGCGCTGTCAGGCCCCACTTGCAGGCGCTTTAGCGCATCGACCCGCGCGATCGAACCGCCGCCGGTGCCGATCTCGATCATCTCGATCACCGGCACCTTCACCGGCAGGCCGCTTTGCTTCTTAAACTGATATTGCCGGTCGACCTCGAACTCGTTGGCGACCAGCGGGTTGCCGTCAGCGATGACGCAGGCCTTGGCCGTGGTCCCGCCCATATCGAAGGCCAGCACGTCAACATGGCCAAGCAGGTCGCCGTAGTAGGCCGCAGCCAACGCCCCGCCGGCCGGGCCGGATTCCACCAACCGCACCGGTGCCTGGGCGGCCGCCTCGATCTCGCACAGCCCGCCGTCGGACTGCATGATGAACAGGCTGGCCGGCAGGTCCAACTCGCCCTTCAACCGCTCGCGCAGCCGGCTGAGATATTGCTCGGCAATCCCCTTCACATAGACATTGGCCAGCACGGTGGAGCCGCGTACATACTCCCCGATCTCCGGAACCAGCTCGCTGGAGAGGGTCAGCGCGACATCGGGCGCTTCCTCGGCCAGAATTTTGGCCACGCGCCGCTCATGGGCGTCGTTGGCGTAGGCGTGGATCAACGAGACCCCGACGGCTTCGACGCCAGCCTCGATCAGCGTTTGCGCCAGCGCCCGGACCTCGCCCTCGTCCAAAGCCTTACGCACCGACCCATCGGCCAGCACCCGCTCGTCCAGTTCAAACCGCAGCCGACGCGGCGCTAGCGGCTCCGGCCGCTTCATGCGCAGATCATAAATGTCGTAGCGATGCTCGCGGCCGATCTCCACGGCATCGCGAAAGCCCTTGGTGGTGATCAGCGCCGTTACCGCGCCCTTGCGCTCGATCAGCGCGTTGGTGAACAGGGTGGTCCCGTGCACGACATTGGTGATCGCGGCCCTCCGCTCGTCATCGCCATCGACCAGCTTGCTGAGCCCCTCGATCACCGCATCATCCGGCCGGCGCGGCGAGGTCAAGACCTTGCCTATTTCAAACGTCGCCCCGTCCTCGCCGACCAGCACCAGGTCGGTAAACGTCCCGCCGATATCGGCCCCGACGCGCAAACTCATCAACCGCCTCCTCCTCCGCATCGTGGCGGTTGGGTATCAGTTCAAGCCGTTTTGTGCAGCCGTTCTGTAGCTTCGGCAACTCGGAATATTATTAAGCCACATCCATGCGCCACACCGGCGGACCGGTTATGGATTGGAGAGGATGCGCTGCATGAACAAATCTTTAACGGTTTCGCCGTCAACGCCCGTACAGACGGAAATAGTCTCAGACGGGCCGGCCCGCACGGTGTTGCCCAATTCAGGTCCGTCTAAGGCGACACTCAAACCGGTTTTCTCCATCCTGAAAAGCTCCGGGTGCGTACAGGCAATCAGCGCCGTCGAATCATGCAGCCCACAACCTTCCTCGCCCGCGATCTCATGGTAAAATTTGAGATAGTACTTCCCGATGTCATTGAGAAAGCCGCCGGTTTTGGGGGCCATGGCCGCCATTTGGGCGAAATCGTCCAACACGCACAGGGTTTGCAGGGTGACGTCCAGCCCGGCGAGCACGATCTCACAGCCAGAGGCGAAGACCTCGGCGGCGGCGTGGGGGTCGTGATAGATGTTTGCCTCGGCAAAGGGGGTGACATTGCCCGGACAGTCCACCGCGCCCCCCATGATAACGATTTTCGCAACATTGTCGGTAAACTCAGGATCAAGCCGAATGGCGTCGGCGATGTTCGTCAGCGGCGCGATCGCGACAATGGCCAGTTTGCCTTGATGCTCCTGCGCGTTGCGCACCAGGAACGCCGCCGCGCTCTCATCCACCGGCATGCCCGAGACCTCGATTTCCGTAAAGTCGCCAAAACCTTCGGGCCCATGAACGCTCTTTGAGGGCTCATGGGTGTCGAACACGAGAGGCAGGGCGGCGCCCTGCGCAACCGGAATGTCCTTGCCCAGCATTTCAGCGAGGTACAGCGCATTGCGTGTGGCCTGATGGACGAAGACGTTGCCAAAGGCGGTGGTCAACCCTAGCAGCTCAATTTCCTCAGCCGCGTGCGCGTAGAAGATGGCCATCGCGTCATCCACGCCTGGGTCGGTGTCTATGATGATTTTCATTGGCTTTGTCCTGACAGTCCGTCGGCAGAAGATAGCAAAAATGGATGAATGGGTGGGCCGCCCTGAACCGGTGCATCTTGAATCCATTCTTTCTCGGCAGTGTAGCGCGACTCAACAAAACTTAGCCATTGATATAACTATCTGAGAAATCTATAGTTAGCCGTATGAATAACTATCAACCCTCCCTCGACTCAGTATTCCACGCTCTGTCGGACCCAACGCGCCGGGCCATTGTTCAGCGGCTCGGCCAAGGGTCGGCGAGTGTCAGCGAGCTTGCCGTGCCATTCAAGATGGCGTTGCCCTCCTTCATGAAGCATGTGGGCGTGCTGGAGGCATCGGGACTGATCGCCACAAGAAAGGCCGGCCGGGTGCGAACCTGCACCATCAACCAAGAGAGATTCCGCACCATCGATACCTGGCTCGATGAGCAGCGCGCCCTGTGGCAGGGCCGGACCAACCGCCTGGCCGACTATGTCGAAACCCTTGCGGCTAAGGAGAGCGACCTTGATTGACACACGCTATGACCTCACCATCTCCCGCCTCCTCAAGGCGCCACGCCGGACCGTCTGGAGGGCCTGGGCAGAACCCGAGCATTTCGTGAAATGGTGGGCGCCCGCGCCCGTAGTAACCACGTCGCAGGAGCATGATTTGCGCGCCGGCGGCGGTTTCAGCACCACCATGTGCCTGGAAGACGGCACCGAGCATGCGGGTCACGGTTGCTTTTTGGACGTCGTCGAACATGAGCGGATCGTCTTCACCGACGCGCTGCAAGCCGGTTGGCGGCCGAACAAGGAGCCGTTCATGACTGCCATCATCACCTTAGAAGACCATCCGGACGGCACGACCTACTCCGCCCTGGTGCTTCACAACAACGAAGCTGACCGCCAGAAGCATGCCGATATGGGGTTCGAAAGCGGGTGGGGCAAAGCCATTGAGCAGCTGAATCAGTTGGCGCTGCAACTCTCGCGATCGATCTGAAAACTGGGATCGCCAGTCTGATTGGCTGCCGCGTAATCTAGAGACAGGCCTTCGAACCCACTGGAGACTTGTCCAGATTCAACTGCCGGCTAGGGGGATGATGGCGAAGTCTTCGATGCGGTTGTCGCGCAGCTCGGCTACCGTCAGTGAGTCAATTGTGCCGGCAACGGAGACACCGCCTTCATTTACCTGATCGCGCAGCATTTTGGCGGTCGAGAGCGTCTCTTTTGTCGCGACGGTGATGTGCGGCACGAAGTCTAGATCGAGCCGCGGCTTGTCGGCCAAGGGTCCCGTGTATAGGCGGTCATGGAGTCGCGATATCGCGCTATTGCCCTCATCCGGCACCAAGAAGACAAAAGCGTCATCGCTTAGCGGGTCGGCTGACAGCATGGCGTAGCGGCAATGAAAGGCGATCGGAGGCATGTGACGCCCAACCTCCTGGACATGCGCCACATAAGATTCCAACGGAACGTCGTCGCAGGCAAAGACCAAGGTGAAATGCGGGGCGACCACGTCCTTGTACGGCAGATCGTGATGCTCTCTTATCGCTTCGATGCGCTTGAGATCGGCGTCGGACAGTTTCGGGTAGGCAAGCGTGTAGAGCATATTCGTCATGGTACGGGCCTTGAGTTGCCAGCCCAGACTGTATCGGCATCGCTGCATGGGCGCTGATGCATCTATGTTTTTGTTCCCTCAAGCATCTAGACCCGCACATAGCTTTCTATCGCAATGATCATTCGATATCTCACCCACCCGCAAGTGCATATCGACCC
>JBCCER010000129.1:0-12761 GCA_039030175.1 Pseudomonadota bacterium | reverse complement strand
GATGGCGCTGGTCTTGTCGATCTTTATGTTTTCGATGGCCGGTATTCCGCCGCTGGCGGGTTTCTTCGGCAAGCTGTTTGTGTTCCAGGCGGCCTTGGATGCCGGCCTCTATACGCTTGCGGTTATCGGCGTCCTGACCAGCGTTGTGGCGGCCTACTATTATCTGCGCATCGTCAAGCTGATGTATTTCGACGAGCCGGTCGAGCGCCTGGATCGTCCGATCGGTCGCGACATGGCGGTTGTGCTGACCATCACGAGCCTGTTCACAGCCCTCTTCTTCGTATTCCCTGCGTTACTGCTTAACCCGGCTGCACAAGCGGCCCGCTCACTGTTCGCGGGATGACTGCCGCGCCAGCCGGCGGACAATCAAGCACGATCGCCTTGCCGCCGGGTTGGGCGCTTCATCGCTATGATGTCGTTGGCAGTACCAACGACGTTGCAAAAGAACTGGCGGAGAAGGGCGCGCCCCACGGAACGGTCGTGATGGCCGACCGGCAGGCGGCCGGGCGAGGGCGCCACGGTCGGGCCTGGTCTTCGCCAGCGGGCAATCTCTATGCAAGCGTTGTGCTACGGCCCGAGATGCCAGCCGCTGTCGTCGCGCAATTGTCGCTCATCGCATCGCTCGCCATGGCCGAAGCGCTGGCGGAATTGGCGCTGGAAATCGATGTCCGCGTGAAATGGCCGAACGATGTTCTGATCGGCAACGCCAAGATCTCCGGCTTGCTGCTGGAGTCGGCTGGACCGCTCGGCGACAAGGTCGATTGGGTCGTGATTGGCAGCGGCGTCAACATTGCCCACCGTCCGGATCTTGACCGCCCAACGATTTCTTTGGCCGAAACCGCGGCGGTTCCGGTAACGCCGCTGAATGTACTGGAAGCATATTGTGGCCAACTGGAAATGTTGGTTGGGGTTTGGCGGTCCGGTGAGTTTGCCGCCATCCGTCCTCGCTGGCTACAGCGCGCGATAGGCGTAGGTTCCCCGGTCAGTGTCAAGTTAGGCGACAGCGCGGTCAACGGGCGCTTTGCAGGCTTGGACGAAGGCGGTGCCATAATAGTTCAAGCGCCGGACGGGGCACGGCGGTCCATTGCCGCCGGCGAACTCGTTCTGCAGGGCTAGCCATGCTTCTAACCATCGATGCAGGCAACACCAACATCGTTTTCGCCCTGTTTGACGATCAACGAAAGATGCAGGGCCATTGGAGGATCTCGACGGATACGAAGCGGACGGCCGACGAATACGCCGTTTGGCTCAATCAGCTTATGGGGCTGCAGCGCATACGGCCGCTGGATGTCAGCGGTGCGATCATTGCCAGCGTTGTTCCGTCCGCCACGTTCAACCTCATCGGGCTTTGCCGACATCATTTCAGTTGCGAGCCGCTGATCGTAGGCGCGGAGGGCGTCAACCTCGGCCTCGAGGCGAAAATCAATAACCCGTCGGAGGCGGGGGCGGACCGGCTGGTTAACGCTGTTGGGGCGCAGTTGAACTTCAAGCCGCCTCTGATCGTTCTGGACATTGGCACGGCGACCACCTTCGACGTCGTCGACAACGATGGAAATTATGCCGGCGGCGTGATCGCCCCAGGGCCGAACCCATCTTTGGACGCCTTGCATAATGTCGCTGCCAAGCTGCCCCGGATCGAAATCGTTGAACCTCGGTCTGTCATTGGCAAATCCACGATTGCTTGCATGCAGTCGGGTATATTTTGGGGCTATGTCGGCTTGATCGAGGGCATCGTCGCCCATATTAAACAAGAGTACGGCCAGGAGATGCTGGTGATCGGCACGGGTGGCCTGTCCAAGATCTTCATCCGCTCAACGTCGGTGATCGACAATATCGACGATCAACTGACTTTGCGCGGACTGACCCATATTTATGATTTGAACCGAAAGGTGTGACCATCGTCGCGACCTCAAACACCGAACTGGTCTTCCTGCCGCTAGGAGGATCAGGCGAAATCGGTATGAACATGAACCTCTACGGCTATGGCGGCAAATGGCTGATGGTCGATTGCGGTATCGCGTTCGGCGACGAGCGCCATCCGGGTATCGATATCCTCATGCCGGACCCTTCCTTTATCGAGGAGCGGAAGGATGATCTCGTCGGGTTGGTGTTGACTCATGCCCACGAGGACCATCTGGGCGCGCTGCCGTATCTTTGGCCGCGGTTGGGCTGTCCGATCTTTGCGACGCCATTCACGGCCGCCTTCTTGCGGTTGAAGTTGCGAGAGTCCGATTTTGCCGACCAGGTTCAGATTATCGAGTTGCCCCTGTCCGGCAGCATTGATCTCGCCCCGTTCTCGGTCGAGCTCGTATCAATGACGCACTCCGTACCGGAACCGAGCGCGTTGGCCATTCGCACCGATGCTGGGCTGATCGTCCATAGCGGCGATTGGAAGCTCGATCCCGATCCGTTGATCGGCGAGCCCGCCGACACTTCCGCGCTAAGGCGATTGGGCGACGAGGGCGTTCTTGCCCTGGTCGGCGACAGCACCAATGCGCTTGAGCCGGGGGTATCGGGTTCGGAGTCCGATGTCCGCCGGGCATTGACGGAATTGATAGGCCGACGGTCGGGCCGGGTCGCAGTCACCTGTTTCTCGTCGAATGTTGCGCGGCTGAACTCGATTGCCCACGCGGCTTACGCGAATGGGCGACGTTGCGCCCTGATAGGGCGCTCGCTGTGGCGGATCTACACGGCAGCTAGCGAGACCGGCTACATCGACGTGCCGGAAGGTTTCCTGACCGAACACGATGCCGGCTTTCTACCAAACGACAAGATCGTGCTAATCGTTGCCGGCAGTCAGGGCGAGCCGCGCTCGGCCATGACCCGGATTGCCCATGGCGATCACCCCGATATCGTGCTCGACCCCGGCGATTGCGTGATCTATTCGGCGCGAGATATTCCCGGCAATGAAAAGGCGATCGGCCGGGTTCAAAATGCCCTGGCATCGCAAGGCGTCGAAATCATCACGCCGGATGAGTCGCCAGTGAAGCCGGTGCATGTTTCCGGACATCCGGCGATTGACGAGCTAACTCAGCTATATCAGTGGCTGCGCCCCGGTATCAGCATCCCGGTCCATGGCGAGATACGCCACATGAAGGCCCATGCAGCGCTCGCCAAATCTTGTCAGGTGTCAGTGACCTTGATCCCAGATGATGGCGCCATGGTTCGCCTATCACCGGGCGCGGTAGAGGTTGTTGATCACGTTGCGGCCGATCGGTTGGGCTATGACGGGGGCCGTCTGATCAACTTGACGGGGGACACGTTGCGCACACGGCACCGGCTGTCCTTCAATGGCGCGATCATGGCCAGCATCGTGATAGATCAACGGGGTCGCCTGGCGGCAAATCCCGGTATCACTATGTTGGGCCTAGAAGACGAGGACGCCGTGCTGGAAGCCCAGGAAGACCTCAGCGACGTCGCGGCCGAAGCATTCAACGATCTACCCAAAAATGGCCGGCTTGAAACTGAAACCGTGCGTGAGGCCGTACGCCGATCGATCCGTAGGGCGGTCAAGCGCTGGTACGGCAAGAAGCCGGTGACTGAGGTTCACGTGGTGTCGTTGTGATCGGTAAGCTGAATCATGTGGCTATCGCGGTGCCGGATCTTGAAACCGCCGCATCCAAGTATCGCGACATGTTGGGTGCGCAAGTGTCTCGGCCTCTTGATTTACCCGATCACGGCGTGACGACGATATTCGTCGAACTGGACAATACGAAGATCGAACTATTGCACCCGCTGGGCGGGGGGTCGCCGATTACCGGTTTCTTAGAGCGCAATCCCGCCGGCGGCATTCACCATTTGTGCTACGAGGTTGACGACATAGTCTCTGCTCGCGACCATCTGTCGGCAGAGGGCATGAGGGTTCTGGGTTCCGGCGAACCGGTGATCGGAGCCCATGGAAAGCCGGTTCTCTTCCTACATCCAAAGGATATGGATGGCGTTCTGGTTGAGCTGGAGCAGGCTTGAGCTATGGGCTGGGTGTCGGGCATCGCAGTATTTGTAATGGTTTGGTGGGTGGTGTTCTTCGCCGTCCTGCCATGGGGCGTTAGCTCCAACACGGAACCCAGTCTCGAGGAAGGCCACGCCTACGGAGCCCCAAAGCGACCGCGGCTATTGCTTAAGATCGCGGTGACGTCTGGTATCTCCGTGCTGATTTGGTTGGCGATCTTCTGGGTCATTGAGGCCGAACTGATTTCCTTTAGAGACTGGGTGGCGCGCACCTAATTCTATTTGCACCCGCGCTTCAAACTGGCCAATGATGCCAAGCGTGCTTTTCAATCGGGCGACAGTCATCGCAGGGGGATCGACAGTGGGATGGATTTTGAAGTGCGTCGCTGCACTGGCGCTTGTTGGGTTTGCCGTATCGGCACAGGCCCAATTGGCTGATGACGAGCAGGCCTGCTACGGCCGGGCCTACACCGCTGAGGATCTGTCTTCCAATCCAGGGCAGTCCGTGGTTTCGATGCAAATCGTCATGGATGCCAGCTTCGCCGGAGAGCCTCCCGATCATACCGGCCCCTCTATGATCGATACGACCATGACAGCAACGCTGCGCGACCGGTTTGGCGAGTTTTTCGTCAACAGTGCGGTATGCCGATGGATGGGCGAGGCCGAACACTATTCTTGCGAGATAGAATGCGATGGCGGTGCGTTCGAGATCGAACCTGCCAGTGATGGCACGGCAACGCTACTCAACGAGTCGCTTGGTTTCCTCCTTTACGGGGGCTGCGGTTTCGATGGTGAAATGATCGAGATTCAACCCGGCGATCCCCATGCGGCATTTCAGCTCTATGAGCTTCCGATCGAAGCCTGCCCGATCGGATTGAGAACCCTGTACACGAACATGCCTGATTAAGCCGGAGTGGCGGCAGTGTTGACCATGCACGGGGCGTAGTCTAGTCGCGCTCAAACGCTGGGCATGCTCAATCCTGAGATCTCGCTGAACCGCGTCCGCTTATGCGGCATCGGCCATACGGCATTGTTCAAGTAAGTTGCTACCTTAGCTGGCTCCCCGGGACGGGCTCGAACCGCCGACCCGATGATTAACAGTCATCTGCTCTACCAACTGAGCTACCGGGGAATAGCCAAATCAGGGCGTGACGCGTCGCCAGCGACCTGAGCGCGGCTGTATAGCAACCTGTGGCAGCAATGCCAAGCCTTCTCGTCGGTTTTGACCGACTGAACTGCTGAGCGAATAACCCTTTGATCCAACTAGCAGATTGAGAAGGAGGTCTGGAGGCGCGAACCGGAATCGAACCGGTGTTGAAGGATTTGCAGTCCTTTGCATCACCACTCTGCCATCGCGCCGACAGGGCGCTTCGTATACTCGGCTGCGCGGCTGCCGGTCAAGCGGCTGCGATAGGGTCCAATCCGCAACTGCATTTGCGTGGGCGTAAGGCGGGCGCAACCGTTGTCTCGCATGCTGGCGAGCGGTATACAGCCTGCTATCATCGTCCGGTTATCTGGACCCCACAATCTGACCGCGCCAGCCATGTCCGAATTTGAGCAAGCCCGCAACAATATGGTCGAATGCCAGATCCGCACTAACAAGGTGACGGACGGTCGGGTTCTGGACGCCTTCCTCGACATTCCGCGGGAGCGTTTCACGCCGAAGGCGCAGCGCGGCGTTGCCTATGTCGATGAGGACATATCGATTGGAAACGGGCGATACATGGTCGAACCTATGGTCCTTGCGCGACTGACGCAGGCTCTGAGCTTGCGCGCAACCGATCTGGTTCTGGATGTCGGCTGTAACCGCGGATATTCGTCGGCCATATTGGCGAAGCTGGCAAACACGGTGGTAGCGCAAGAGCAAGATTCAGAATTGGCTGCGGCCGCTACCGGTGTGCTCGCCGAACTTAGCATCGACAACGCGGTCGTGGTGGAAGCGCCGCTGACCGAGGGGTACCCTTCGCAAGGGCCTTATCAGGCTATCTTGATCAACGGTTCGGTGGCTGAGATTCCCGATTGCTTTGCCGATCAACTCACTGACGGTGGCCGCTTGGCCACGGTAATCGCGTCGGATGGGGGTATGGGAAGCGCGGTGTTGATGACGAAGATTGACGGCCGACTATCGCGCCGCACTCTGTTTGATGCAGCAACCCCGCTGACACCCGGTTTTGAGAGTGCGCCAAGCTTCGTCTTTTAAGCTGTGGCGGGTCGACCAGCGATCTAGGCCATCTTGGACGTCGTGCAACATACCTGTCGGATTGCATCGGGCGACCTGCCCAGGTTTGGGACAAAGGGAAAAATTGCTGACGAATCACCGAGTTGTGATAGTTTGCTGTCGGGGGCTGAGAGGTGCTGAGGCTTTTGCCTGGCTGGTTCCAGAGTCTTGACAGGGTCGGAAACCCCGTTGTTTGGCCAGGATACCTCGGTTTGTGATGTCGATCCAATGATGGGGCGGTAACCATGAGCATTGACAGGTGGCGCGGCTTGCGGCGCGTGACGATGGGGCTGACAACGGCCAGTGTGGTCGCTTTGGTAGCGGCAAATGGAGCGCAGGCGCAGTCGCTGCTGGACGTTCTGGTGGCGACCTATGACTCTAATCCGACGTTGGCCGCTCAGCGCGAAGCTGTTCGTGGCTCCAACGAGGCAATTGCACAGGCGCTTGCGGCCTACCGCCCATCGGTGTCGGCTGACGCGTCGATTGCTGGACGGTGGACCCAGGATCAGGGCGACATTGATTCGTCCGAGTCGATCAATCCAGCAACGATCGGCATCACGATAGAACAGCCGCTTTATTCCTTCGGCCGCGAGGCCGGAGTCAATGCCGCGAATTTCAGCATCGAAGCGGCTCGTGCGAACTATGTCGGAACCGAACAATCCGTTCTTCTGAATGCGGTCACTGCTTACGTGGATGTCGTACAGGATCAGGCGTTGCTGGGCGTAGCGATCAACAATGAAAATGTGCTTCGGCGCCAATTGCTGGCAACCCAAGACCGTTTTGAGGTTGGGGAAGTTACTCGGACAGATGTCGCGCAAGCACAGGCCAGCGTGGCCGGCGCCGTCGCGCTGGTCGTGCAAAACCGGGGCAGTCTCGAGGACTCGCGTGCGACGTTCGCTCAGGTCGTCGGTTTTCAGCCTGGCGATCTGACCCAGCCCGACGTACCTGTTGGTCTGCCGACATCCCTTGAAGAGGCGATAATCCTTGCCGAGGCGAGAAACCCGTCGGTCCTTGGCGCGGAGTTCACGCAGCAGGCGGCGTCCGAGCAGATCGAGGTCGAGGAGGGAGACCTTCTTCCAAGCTTCGCTGTCGTAGGATCTGCCCGCTCGACGCAAAACCCGTCGGAATTTCTAGACAGGCGAGACACGGCCGAGATTCAAGTCCAGATGGTCTGGCAGCTCTATCAGGGTGGCTTCGAGAATTCACAGGTCAGACAGCAAAGATATCTTGCCGGACAGCGGAACATTGAGATCGATGAAACCAGGCGCTCGGTGGTCGCGGACACCATCACCGCTTGGGAGAACCTCGCGACGGCCCGAGCAAACATCAGCTCCTTCCGTTCTCAGGTAAGTGCGAATGCTATCGCCCTCGAAGGCGTTCAGCAGGAGGCGTTGGTTGGCACGCGGACCGTGCTGGATGTTTTGGATGCCGAGCAAGCTGTGCTCGATTCGCGGTCAAGTCTTATCCAAGCGCAGCGCGATGAGATCGTCGCCGCCTACAGTCTTCTTGCTCAGGTCGGCCTGATGACCGCTGCCGATTTGCAGCTGCCGGTCACTGTCTATGATTTTGGCCCGGATTATGAGCGAACTCGTGACCGCTGGTTTGGCAATTCCATAGACGATTGACAGGCGGCTCGCTCGTATCCACGTGCAATAGGCAAGAGAGATCTAATCATCGCTTCGAAAGCCTGAATGCAGAATTGGCCGGTTAGGCGGCCTTGAAACATGACGAAACCGGATCAGTCCGTTTCGGACATCATGGCCTCTATCCGGCGGATGATGGCTGATGAGGACGGGTCGCTAAAAGACGACTCGGGAAACGATCAGGCACAGACTGAAGAAGGCGATCAATCGACCCGGATTGAAGTCGACTTGATTGCTGACGAGGATGAGCCCCTGCTGTTGAACAACACGGTCGAGCCAGACAGTGGGTCTGCGGACGATCATGATATCTTGCTATTGACCGATCCGCTGGACCCGGTTCCGGGAACCGAAGTGGCGGTCGATGCCCCAACATCTACGGGCGATTCATCTCTCCTCGATATCGGGGGCGATCAATCCGCATTAGAATCGAGCGGAGAACGGATTGTCTCGCCGGTAACCGAGGCGGCGGTAGCAGCAGCCTTGAGCCGGTTGACTGGCCAGGTCATGGACAAGGGCGCGCAAGGCGATCTGGACGATCCGGCGCAGGCCGCGCTTGAAAAACTCATCAGGGATGCGCTTCGCCCGGCCTTGCGTTCTTGGCTGGACGAAAACCTGCCCCCCATTGTCGAATCTGTCGTCGAGCGCGAAGTTGCTCGACTTATGAATCGACAGCAAGGCACCTAGCTGACGATCGCCATTGCCTTTTTCGGCGGCTGCAGGTTTTATCGCCGGCCGTTGGTTTAACATTCATTACCGATAGGTTCAGCGATGCTGGACAAGACCTATCGCCCGGCGGAAGTCGAGGCGAAACACTATACGTCTTGGGAAGAGGGCGGCGCGTTCGGCTGTTCGCCGGACAGCAATCGGCGACCCTTCACGGTCATGATGCCTCCGCCGAACGTCACCGGCAGCCTGCATATGGGCCACGCGCTCAATATGACCTTGCAGGACGTGCTCACCCGATACGAGCGCAGGCGGGGTCGGGATGCCTTGTGGCAACCGGGCACCGACCATGCCGGCATCGCGACGCAAATGGTGGTCGAGCGCCAATTGGCCGCGGACGGCGTTTCCCGACACGATCTTGGCCGCGACGCCTTTGTCGAGAAGGTCTGGGAATGGAAGGGCGAGTCCGGGGATACGATTACCCGGCAATTACGCCGCCTGGGCGCCTCGCCAGACTGGTCTCGCGAGCGTTTCACCATGGATGACGGCCTCAGCAAGGCCGTGCGCAAGGTCTTCGTTCAGCTTCACAAGGAAGGCCTGATCTACAAAGACAAGCGGCTGGTCAACTGGGACCCGAAACTGCGTACGGCGATCTCCGATCTTGAGGTCGAGCAAAAGGAAGTGAAGGGCCATCTCTGGCATTTGCGCTATCCGCTGGCGGATGACCCTGATCGCCATATTGTGGTCGCCACCACCCGGCCGGAAACCATGTTAGGCGACACTGCGGTGGCCGTGCATCCGGATGACGAGCGTCACGCCGATCTGATCGGCAAAGAGGTGCTGTTGCCGATTGTCGGTCGGCGCATCCCGATCGTGGCTGACGAGTATGCCGACCCCGAGCAAGGGTCGGGCGCCGTGAAGATTACCCCGGCTCATGACTTCAATGACTTCGAAGTCGGCCGCCGACATGATTTGCCCATGATCAATGTCATGGATGATCAGGCACGCATGAATGAAAACGTGCCGTCTGACTATGTCGGCCTTGACCGGTATGAGGCTCGCAAGAAGGTCGTTGCAGCGTTCGAGGCGTTGGACCTACTCGACCAGATTGAGGACTATATCCACATGGTGCCCTATGGCGACCGGGGTGGTGTTCCGGTTGAGCCGTGGCTGACCGACCAGTGGTATTGCGACGCAAAGACGCTGGCCAAGCCGGCGATCGAGGCGGTCGAGGATGGCCGCACCGAGTTCGTGCCCAAAAACTGGGAGAACACCTATTTTGAGTGGATGCGCAACATCCAACCCTGGTGCATTTCGCGCCAACTTTGGTGGGGCCATCAGATCCCGGCCTGGTATGGGCCGGACGGAACAGTATTTGTTGAAGAGACCGAAGAAGCGGCGCAATCAGCGGCGGATTCCCATTACGGCAAACCAACCGAACTGACCCGAGATCCAGACGTTCTAGACACCTGGTTCTCGTCGGCGCTTTGGCCATTCTCCACGCTCGGCTGGCCCGACGCGCCGGAGATGGTTCAGCGTTACTACCCAGGCGACGTCCTGGTAACTGGCTTTGACATCATCTTCTTCTGGGTGGCCAGGATGATGATGATGGGGCTGCACTTCATGGACGAGGTGCCGTTTCACAAGGTCTACATCCATGCCTTGGTGCGTGACGCCAAGGGGCAGAAAATGTCCAAGTCCAAGGGCAATATCATCGACCCGCTGGAACTGATCGACCGCTTCGGCAGCGACAGCTTGCGCTTCACGCTGATCTCCATGGCTGCTCAAGGCAGGGATATCAAACTGTCCGAACAGCGTGTCGAGGGTTACCGCAACTTCATCACCAAGCTGTGGAATGCAGCGCGCTACTGCCAGATGAATGAATGCGTGCCGGTTGACGGTTTCAACCCCAACAGTGCGACCCTGGCAACCAACCGGTGGATCGCATCGTCGGTTAAACAAACAGCGGCTGCGGTGGAGCGCGCGCTGGCCGATTATCGCTTCAATGAGGCCGCATCGGTGCTCTACCAGTTCGCCTGGCACAGCTTTTGCGATTGGTACTTGGAGTTCACCAAGCCGATCCTGAATGGCGACGATCCTGAAGCAACTGCCGAGACGCGGGCGATGACAGCCTGGGCGTTGGACCAGATCTTGCTGATGCTCAACCCGCTAACACCATTTGTGACCGAAGAACTATGGCGTTCGTTAAGCGCCGACCGCGAAGCCGAGTTGATCTCAACTGATTGGCCGGATTACGGGAGTTTGGCCGAAGACAAGACGGCAGTCGCGGAGATCGATTGGCTGGTTCGCCTCATAAGCCAAGTCCGCACCATCCGGTCGGAAATGAATGTACCCGCTGGCGCCAAGATACCGCTGCAGGTCAAGGAGGCATCGGCCGAAACGGAATCCCGGCTCGAGCGCCATGGCGATCTCATCAAGCGTATGGCGCGCCTGTCGCACTTGGAAATACTCAGCGATGAGCCGCCGCGTGGTTCCGCTCAGTCGGTATTGGATGAGGCCACGCTCGTCCTGCCGCTTGCCGAGGTGATTGACCTTGATCAGGAACGGCAGCGTCTCCAGAAGGAGATTGGCAAGCTGGACAGCGAGATCGCCAAGATCGACAAGAAGCTGTCAAATGAACAGTTCTTGGCAAAAGCGCCCGACGCGGTGGTTGAAGAACAGCGAGAGCGCAGAGGGGAAGCTGTTGCGGTACGCGATCGGCTAGCAGAGGCGCTGGCGAGGGTTTCGGCCTAACCACACAGCCACGGCGATGTGATTGGTGCTGCCTCTTCGGTAGTGCCTAGGTTGAGGGATGAGCTCTACCCGCTGGCCTTACCGGTCGTTTGCGATTGTCGCCTTGATCCTGGCCTGCATACTTCCCAGGCAAAGCGACGCCGAGATTGCCAGTGATGAGATACTCACTCGCGCTTTTGAGGCAGTGGTCTTCGGACCGCCGTCAAGGGCGCGCGACCGGCTGATCAGACCCGTCGATCCGATCCGCTTTGAACTTTACGGTTCGGTGACGGACGAGAGATTTGCACTGCTGCAACAACAGGCGGCGGATCTGGCGGATGTCTCGGGTTTGCAGGTCCATGCCGTTATTGGGACCGAACCCCGAGGGCCAATCCAAGGCGCTGAAGGGCCTGAGCGCATTTTCCAGGTCTATGTGGTCGGTGAGGAGTATTTCGTGGGCCTGATGCTAAGGCCCTGGGTGCCCTCTGAGATCGTATTCCCAATCGCAGGGCAGGCTCTGTGCTTCTTCGTGACGCTCGGACAGGACCAAGTCGACGGGGCGCTGATCGGCATCAATTCGAGACTGCCCGAATCGACAATCCGCCACTGCCTGATTGAGGAAACGGCCCAGCCCTTTGGCGCATTTGACGACACAACTTTGTTGAACCCCTCGGCCTTCAATGACTTTGGCGGTTTGATCGATCGGATGACGGAGAACGATCGGATCATCCTGCGCACTCTGTTCCATCCATCACTTGAGCCCGGAATGCCGAGGGAAGAGGTCATGGCGCTTGTGGAGACGCTGTTGCCCGCCATTGCGGCCGAAGCGCGCGCAAACCAGCCCTGAGTGGGAAAAAGCTAGGCAGGCCGTGTGGCCGTCCCTAATCTGCCGCCCGACTGCACATTGCGAATAGGCGAGGGAACCCATGCCGCTTGATCAGCCGGGCAACACGAAGTTCGACAAATCAAAACTGCCAAGCAGGCATGTCTCGGTCGGCCCTGACCGGGCACCGCACCGATCCTACTACTACGCGATGGGGATGACCGCAGATCAGATCGCGCAGCCCTTTGTTGGCGTTGCCACGTGCTGGAATGAGGCGGCGCCTTGTAACATCGCCCTGTCTCGCCAGGCCCAGGCAACCAAACGCGGCGTCGATCGGGCTGGTGGCACACCGCGGGAATTTACCACGATCACCGTGACCGACGGCATCGCCATGGGGCACCAGGGCATGAAATCCAGCCTGGCCAGCCGCGAGGCAATCGCCGACTCTGTCGAGTTGACCATGCGCGGCCACTGTTATGACGGCCTTGTCGGTCTTGCGGGCTGCGACAAGTCGCTGCCGGGCATGATGATGGTCATGGTTCGGCTCAATTGCCCGTCCGTATTCATGTATGGCGGATCGATCCTGCCCGGCCGCTTCAAGGGTAGGGATGTTACCGTCGTGGACGTGTTCGAGGCTGTTGGCAGCCATTCTGCGGGCAAAATGTCCGACGAGGATCTGCACGAGCTGGAATGTGTCGCCTGCCCATCAGCCGGTTCCTGTGGCGGCCAGTTC
>JBCCER010000128.1:0-12893 GCA_039030175.1 Pseudomonadota bacterium | reverse complement strand
GCCCGTGCCAAAGGCCTGCCGCCGATCAAGGTCGTGGGCAAGCATGCGCTCAGAAATGCGCTGATCCCGCCGGTAACGATGTTGGGTATCTCGCTGTCGAACCTGATTGGCGGCGCGGTCGTGACTGAGAACGTCTTCGCCCGGCCTGGTCTCGGCACCATGCTGGTGGAAGGTGTCCTCAACAAGGACATGCCGCTGGTCCAGGCCCTCGTGGTTTACACCACTGCCGCCTACCTGATCATCAACCTGCTGGTCGACATCCTCTACGGCCTCATAGACCCGCGCATTCGCCACGCACGGATGGCACCGCGATGAGCGACCTCTTCGTCTCCGCCCCGCCCGAGGCCGAACGGGTCAAAGGGCCGGGTGTGCTGCGGCAGCTCATGACCAAGCCCACCTCTGCCGTGGCGATCGTCATCCTGACGGTGTTGGTGTGTTTCGCGCTCTTTGCCCCATGGATTGCACCGTTCGATCCATCGCAAGCCAGCGCTGGCCCCCGACTCGGCGCGCCCGAGGCGGAGCATATCTTTGGCACCGACCTGCACGGACGCGACGTCTTCTCTCGCGTGGTTTGGGGCGCCCGCTACTCGCTGCCGGTAGGGGCAGCGACTCTGTTGCTGGGTCTCTTCGCCGGCGGCGCGTTGGGCTTGGCCCTCGGCTACATAGGCGGTCGCTTCGATGCCATAGGGGCGCGGGTCGTTGACGTCCTGCTGGGCTTTCCGGCCATCGTGATGGCAATCCTGGCCGTCTCGGTCCTGGGCGTAGGCCTGGTGCAGGTCGTGATCGCGGTGGCCATCGCTGACATCCCGAAGTTCGCGCGCGTCATCCGGGGAGCCACCATCGTCGCTAAGCAAAACCTGTTCGTCGAATCCGCTCTGGCCATGGGCGCCAGCCGGGCCCGGATTATCGTCCTCCATGTGCTGCCGACGATCCTGCCCACCGTGATCCTGCTCGGCACGTTGAATTTGGGCGGGGCGATCCTGTCGACGGCAACGTTGAGTTTTCTAGGTCTCGGGGTGCAGCCGCCGACACCGGAATGGGGCACGATGCTGAGCGATGGCCGAGAGTATATTCGCTATGCGCCCTGGATGATGATCGCGCCGGGGCTGGCGCTGTTTCTGGCCATCATCTCGGTCAACCTAATCGGTGACCGCGTGAGCGAGATCATCGACCCGCGCAGCCAGGGCCGGCTATGACCGCGTCGGCCATGGCCCCTTCCACCGAGTCCGCCGCAGCGCCACTGCTCGAAGTCGAGGGCCTGACCGTGCGCTTTGGCGAGCGCGAAGCGGTCAGCGGGATCGATCTGTCGCTGGTGCCGGGAAAAACCCTGGCCGTCGTTGGCGAGAGCGGGTCGGGAAAGTCAGTCACCGCGCTCTCGGTTATGGGGCTGATCCCCAGCGCCGGCGGGACGGTGGCCGAAGGCTCCATGCATTTCGAGACGGCGGTCGACGGCCGGATCGACCTCGCCACCCTGCCCGAACCGCGCATGCGGCGCATTCGGGGTGCTGAAATCGCCATGATCTTTCAGGAGCCGATGACGGCTCTGAACCCTGTCTTCACCATTGGCAACCAAATCGCCGAGACCATCTTGGAGCATCGCGGCGGCTCCGCCCGCGCCGCCCGGGCGGAGGCGCTGGAGCTTTTGCAGAAAGTCCGCCTGCCGGACGCCGAGGCGATGTTGGGCCGCTACCCGCACCAGCTTTCGGGCGGCATGCGCCAGCGCGTGGTCATCGCCATGGCGCTGTCCTGTCGGCCGCGCTTGCTGATCGCCGATGAGCCGACTACCGCGCTCGACGTGACCGTGCAGGCGCAGATCATGAGCCTTCTGATGGAGATACAGGCGGACTCGGGGGCGGCCATTATCCTAATAACCCATGACATGGGTCTGGTGGCCGAGACCGCCGACGACGTCGTAGTGCTGTACGAGGGGCGCAAGGTCGAGGAAGGGCCAGTCGAGGACATCTTCGCCCGACCACAACATGTCTACACAAAGATGCTGCTCGATGCCGTACCTCAACTGGGACAGTTCGCCGATGCCGTCTTGCCATCGCGCCGGCCGGTCACGATCCTCGACGGCGGCACCGCCCGTCAGGTCGGCGAGACACGGGTGCAAGATACCGTCAAAAGTGGGCCGCCGATCTTAGAGGTGCGCGACCTGGTGGCGCGCTTTGACGTCGCCCATGATTTGATCGGCCGGCCCACACACCGCGTCCACGCCGCCGAGGGCGTCGACCTGTCGATTCAGCCGGGCGAAACCTTGGCGCTGGTCGGCGAATCCGGCAGCGGCAAGTCCACGGTCGGCAAAGCGATCCAGCAGTTGGTGCGGCCGACGGACGGCGACATTGACTTCGAAGGACGCGCCTATGCCGCCATGACCGCGGCGGAGAGGCAACGTCTGAAGCGCGACGTGCATTCGATCTTTCAAGACCCGCTCGCCTCGCTGAACCCGCGGCGCACCGTGGGCGACAGCATTGCCGAGCCAATCCACATCCACGGCTTGCTCAAGGGCAAAGCGGCAATCCGCAACAGGGTACGCGAGTTGATGGCGCTCGTCGGCCTCCTACCCGAACATCACGACCTGCATCCGCACCAGTTCTCGGGCGGGCAGCGGCAGCGCCTGTGCATTGCACGGGCGCTGGCCGCCGAGGCGCGGCTGATCGTGGCCGACGAGGCCGTTTCCGCCCTGGACGTGTCGATCCAGGCGCAGATCGTGCAGTTGCTCATGCGGCTCCAGGCCGAGCGGTCGCTCAGCTACCTGTTCATCAGCCACGATATGGCGGTGGTGGAGGAGATGGCGCATCGGGTCGCGGTGATGTATCTCGGCCAGATCGTCGAAATCGGGCCGCGCCAGGCGGTGATCGGGTCTCCGCGCCACCCCTATACCCAGCGTCTGTTAGCCGCCGTGCCGGTGCCCGATCCGGCGCATCGTGTGGTCCGGTCAAGCGATGCCAGCGAGGTGCCGAGCGCCATGAGGCGGGTAGGCGACCCTCCGGAGCGCCTGCACCTCACCGAGGTTGCGCCGGGCCATTTCGTCGCCGACGCCTGATGTCGTCACAGCCGCCGCCGGGCCCGGCCTTCAGCCACCACGCCAGCGAGCAGCGCCGGATCGAACGGTCCGTTATCCGGCGGACCGGCGTCGGCCAACCGCGCAATGATCTGGGCAACCTTTGGCGTGGCGTAATAGGCGTCGGCTACGGCATGGTAAAGCTCGGCGAATGCAGCGGGCGCCTCAGCCTCAAACCGCGCGAGTTCGGCAACCAATTCGGCCGGCGGCAAGGCCGCCTTTGCAACCAGCGGCCGAGCCGACTCCGGCACCTGCACATCGGTCAGGACGCCGCTCGCCGCTGGCCAGGTCGCGTCGCCTGGAATAAGGGCGTCTAGCAGGGCGTCGGGCGCGTGGGACATGGCTGATCTCCGGACGGATATAGCGGTGATCGGCGCCGGACCGGTCGGTGCGCTGGTGGCCATGCGACTGGCCGCCGCCGGGCGCGACGTGACCATCCTAGAGCGGGGAGACTGGATCGACCAGGAGGTAGTTGACTACGGGTCCTCGGACTATGCCCTGCGGCGGCGCGGGCCTTTGAATGCAAATCCCAATTTGCGACGGGGGCCTGCCGACGATCCCGTGGACGACGCCGACAGCCCGATAAAACCGATGACCGGCAACGCGGTGGGCGGCAGCGCCGAATGGTGGTCGGCCCATATCCCCCGGTTCCGGCCGGAGGATTTCCGCACGCGAAGCCTCGACGGGGTCGGAGAGGATTGGCCGTTGAGCTATGCCGACCTCGCCCCCTACTACGCAGAGGTGGAGAGGATCTGGGGCACCGCCTCCGTACAGGGCGATCCATCCGCCGTGGACGACCGCGGAGGCCCAGTGGCCGCGATGCCCTCGATAGGCGCCCACGGCCGGCTTGTCGCGGCCGCGCTCGATCGGCTGGGCTGGCATTGGTGGCCGGTCGATCTCGTCGTCGGCCATGGCGATGGCTTACCCTGCACCCATCCCGGTCCTTGTGATATCGGCTGTCCTGCCCGCATCCGCTCGTCCGGCGCTCGCCTGGTCCAGGCGGCGATGTCGGCCGGCGCCAGCTTGCGCACGTCCCTTCGCGTTCTGAGGCTCGAGACGTCGGGTGATCGCGTGACCACCGCGCTCTGCCGCCAGGGCGATATTGATGTCAGGATCGAGGCGGATATCTTCGTCCTGGCAGCCGGGGGGATGGGAACGCCACGGCTGCTGCTGCTGTCGTCCTCGCCACGTTGGCCTGATGGGCTCGCCAATGGCTCCGGCCTCGTCGGGCGCAATCTGATGCTGCACCCCTATGGCCGGGTCTATGGGCAATTCGACACGGCCCTTGGAGGCTGGGTCGCGCACGAAACAGCGGGAATCGTTTGTCTAGAGTTTCTGGCCACACGGCCCGAAACGGGCGCCAAACGGGGTGTGAAGTTGCAGCTCGTTTCCGGACCAGGTCCCGAGGCCCTGGTTCGAGGCGCCGGCCATGGCACCCCGGTGCCCTGGGGGCCGCGCCACCATGTCGAAATGGAGGCTCGGTTCGACAGGATCTGCGGCTTTACCGTTTGCGCAGAAGACATTGCCGACCCAGAGAACCGCATCATGCTGTCCGACCGTCTGACAGATCGCGACGGTCTGCCGGCGGCACGCATGGTCTACCGGGTATCGGAAAACTCGCGCCGCCTCCTTGACCAAGGGTTGGATCGGGCCGGCGAGGCGTTGCTTGCGGCCGGTGCCAAGCACCTGCATCGCACGCCGCTGCGCGATCAAGCCGGATTTCACTTGATGGGCACGGCAAGGATGGGCCGCGATCCGGCACGCTCAGTGACCGATCCGCTTGGCCGATGCCACGAGGTGCCGAACCTGATCATCGCCGATTCCAGCAGCTTTGTTACCGCCTCTTGCCTGAACCCCACGGCAACCGCCCAAGCACTTGCCTTGAGGGCTACCGATGGAATTCTCGGGCATGCGGATGGCTGTTGCAAAGCTGATAGACACTGATACGGTATACAGTCAACTGGGGGACGCGATTTGAGACTGGACGGGGTCGTGGCGGTGATTACCGGCGGTGCGGGCGGCATGGGCCGGGACACCGCGATACTGTTTGCTCGTGAGGGCGCGCGGGTGGTCGTGGGCGACGTCGACGAGACAGCAGGGGACAGCCTGGCCAAAGAGGCCGCCGACTTACCGGGCGAGATCCGGTATCGGCCTTGCGATGTCTCGCGCGAAGCCGACATCGCAGCCCTGGTCGCGGAGGCTGAGGAGAAGTACGGCCGCCTCGACACAATCTTCAACAATGCCGGGATTGAGCAACCAGCAACGCCAACAGCAAAGGTCGGAGAAGAGCTGTTTCGCAAGGTGATCGATACCAATCTGTTGGGCACCTTCTTCGGCATCAAGCACGCGCTGCCAGCGCTGGAACGCGCGGGCGGCGGGACCATCGTCAACAATTCCTCGGTCAGTGCCTTCGCCAATGTCGGCGGCAACATCGCCTATGCCGCGTCGAAGGGCGCAGTCATGTCGATGACGCGCGTCGTGGCGATCGAGTATGCCCGCCGAAACATCCGATGCAACGCGATCAACCCCGGCGTCATCGACACCGCCATGAATCAGCGCAACAAGGCGCGTGCCGACGATCCGGACGCGGCAGAGCGGCGCTGGTCGGAGATCACCCCCATGGGCCGGATGGGGACCGGCGATGAAATCGCCGAGGCGGTACTGTTCCTGGCGTCGCCGGCCTCGTCCTTCATCACAGGTGTTGGGCTGTTAGTCGACGGCGGGCGGGTCGCGACATGAAGCTCGCCGGCAAGATTTGCGTCGTCACCGGCGCCGCACGCGGGATCGGTCGCGCGGTCGCGGCGGCCTATGTTGCGGAAGGCGCGACAGTCTATGGCCTCGATCAGCTCGCGGATGAGCTGGCACAAGCGACCGAGACGTTCCGGCCCCGGGCGGTGGACCTGCGTGATGCGACGGCCATCGCCGCCGCGTTTTCAGAGATCGAGGCCGAGGCGGGCAGGATCGACGTGCTGGTGAACAATGCCGGTGTGATCTTTTACACCCCGGTCGAGGTGACGACGGTGGAGGCGTGGGATGATTTGATGGCCGTCAATCTGCGCGCGCCTTTTCTGTGCATCCGCGCCGTTGCCGCGGGGATGAAGGCCCGACGCGCCGGCAGCATCCTCAATGTTTCGTCCAATGCCGGTGTGCGCGGTGGCAATGGCGAGGCCGCCTATTGCGCCTCGAAATTCGGCATTGAGGGCATGTCGCGTGCGCTTGCCATTGAGTTCAGGCCCTACAATGTCGCCGTCAACACGATCACCCCCGGCCATCCCGTTCACACGTCGATGAGCGAGACCACCTATGGCCCCGACGCCCGCGCGATCTGGAAGGATCCGGCCGCACTGACCCCTGCCTTCATCCATTTGGCGCTGCAGGACGCCGGCGGGTTGACCGATTGCCACGTCCGCGCTTGGGACCTTGTGCAGGAGCTGGCGGCATGAGGCACCTGTTCGTCGCAGACCAAGTGTTCGATGGGGAGCGCGTCATCGAGGGCGGCGCCGTCCTGGTCGAGGACAATCGGATCGCGGCGGTGGGCCGGCAAGCCGATCTCGGCCAGCCAGAGGGCGCGCGGGTGCACAGCGCGCCGACCCTGCTGCCAGGGCTGATCGACGCCCATGTGCATCTCGCCTTTAGCGGCGTGCCGGGCCGGGCGGCGATGCTGGCCGAGGCCATGGACCAGTCGTATCCGGAGGTCGCGCTGCGCGCCGCCGAGCGGGCGCGCGACAGCCTCTGCCACGGCATCACGTCGCTCCGCGACATGGCCGGGCCCGGCGGAGCTGTGATAGATCTGGCGCGCGCAGTGGAATGTGGCGACTTGGTCGGTCCTCGGATCCTCGCCTGCGGGCGCGGACTCACGGTGACCGGCGGACATATGGACGCCGCCCTGCCTGACCATGTGACCATGGAAGACGCCCGCGCTCCTTGCGACGGTGCCGACGGGTTCCGCAAGGGCGTGCGGACCGAGGCGCGGCGTGGTGCCGGTTTCATCAAGATCAATTCATGCGTCAGCCTGCACACAAGGCCCGGCACCTGGTGGCGGCCCGAGATGACGCCGGACGAAATCGCCGCCGTCTGCGACGAGGCCCATGCCCAAGACATGATTGTGGCCGCCCATACGTCGGGCGGGCCGCCTCTCACCGCGACGGTCGCCAACGGTGTCGATTGTGTCGAGCACGCCCACTGGATCGAGGACGACTGTATCGAGTTGATGGCGGAGCGCGGCACGTTCCTTGTCCCCACCCTGCTCGTCAACGAGCGCACGTTCGAAGTGCCGCTGGCCGAACAGGGACTGGCCCGCATCCCGCCTTGGTCGGAGGCTGCGCGGGAAGCCAAGTGGATTTCGCTTGCCAAGGCGCGTCTGGCCGGTCTTCGCGTCGGCGCCGGCACCGATGCCGGTTTCATGCTGCCTCATGCGACGATGTTCTGGCGCGAGGTCGCGCTGCTGGCCGAGGGTGGCTATACGGCCGTTGAAGCCTTGACCGCTGCCACTGCCGTCAACGCCGACATCATGGGCATCGAGGCCGGACGCCTCGCGCCCGGACGGTTCGCCGACCTGGTGATTTTCGACGGCGATCCGCTAGCCGATTTGTCGCTTCTTGGCGATGCCACCCTGATGACAGTGTGGAAAGGCGGCGCCGAGGTGGCGCGCGGCGGCGCGCTGACCACTGTCTGGCCGCAGGAGATGGCGGCATGATCCTCTTTCGCGCCGACCGCCTGATAGACGGCACCGGAGCGCCACCGCTCGAAGGCGCCGCCGTGCTGGTGGAGGGCGAGCGCATCCTCGATGCCGGTCGTGCAGCGGATATCGGCATGCCGCAGGGGGCGGAGGTGGTGGACGCGCCGGCTGGCGGTACGCTGATGCCGGGGCTCGTGGATGCCCATGTCCACCTGGCCTATAGCGGCCAAGCCGACAACCGCGCCTTTCGCGCTGAGAGCGCAACATTGAATTACCCAGCCATTGCGCTGCGTGCGGTGCGATACGCCCGCGAAAGCTTGCGTCACGGTTACACCTCGGTTCGCGACATGCACGCGCCGGGCGGCACCATCATCGACCTCGCCCGCGCCGTGGCTGCTGGCCGAGTCGAGGGTCCGCGCATCCTAGCGCCGGGCTTGGGCCTGACCGTTACCGGCGGGCATATGGACCAGCCGGGTTTCGCCGATCACATGGCCTTTGCCAACATGAACGGTGTGTGCGAAGGACCAGACGGTTTCCGCGCCGGGGTGCGGGCGCAGCTCAAGCGCGGGGCCGACTTCATCAAGCTGAACCCCTGCGTGTCGAACCGCCGCGACGAGCGCCTCTACCGTTTCGAGATGACCGTCGACGAGATCCGCGCGGCCTGCGATGAAGCGCATGAGCAAGGCGTCATGGTTGCCGCCCATACCTCAGGCGGACCGCCCCTGTATGCGGCCGTCAAAGGGGGCTGCGACACGGTGGAACACGCGCACTGGGCAGACGATGCAACACTCGATTTGATGGCCGAACGGGGCACCTGGTTGGTGCCGACGCTCGCCGTCAACGAAGCCTCGACCGCTCACGTTCGGGCACAACCCGACGCGCCGGCGCTTACCCGCCGCTGGGCAGAAGAAAGCGAGGCCGCTAAATGGCCCCGGCTCACCCGTGCCAAAGCACGGGGGGTGCGCATAGCGGCGGGCTCGGACGCCGGCTTCTTCCTTCGCCACGGCGCCGACAATGGCCGCGAGACCGAGCTGTTCGTTAAAGGCGGCTACACGCCATTGGAGGCGATCGGCGTCGCCACGGCCGCGGGCGCCGATTTGATGGGGATCGAAGCCGGGAGATTGGTCCCGCGAATGCTGGCTGACATCCTCGTCGTCGATGGCAATCCGATCGACGACATCACCATCTTGCGCGACCCTAGCCGGTTGCGCGTTTTCAAAGGCGGGGCACAGGCAGCCCCGCTGCCTCACTGAACCACAACAGGGAAAGGTCATGTCATGAACAAACTGCTAGTCTCCACCGCGCTCGCGCTAACGCTCGCCTCAACGCTCGCCACGCAAGCGGCAGCGCAAGACGACGGGCTGACGGTCATTTGGGCCGAGGACCGGTCCTCGGCCGCGCTGCTCGATCCGCGCATCACCCAATCGCGGCATGAGATTCAAGCCATCATCCAGATGTTCGACACGCTGATCGCGGCGGACGGCGACGGCAATCTTTATCCTGGCCTAGCCACCGATTGGGAAATCGCGGACGACTTCCAGGCAATCTCACTGACCCTGCGGGACGACGTCACTTTCCATGACGGCACACCGTTCAACGCCGAGGCGGTCCAGTTCACCTTCGACACCATCGCCGATCCGGAGACCGGCTCCCAAGGCGCCATCGACTACCTTGGCCCCTACGACCATACCGAAGTGATAAGCGACACCGAATTGGTCGTGCATTTCACTCGTCCTTACCCGCCGATCGAACAGGCGTTGTCGGAGGTCTATCTCGCCCCCGTCAGCCCGACCGCGGTGCAGGACATGGGCAACACCGAGTTTGCCCGCGCGCCAGTCGGCACCGGACCCTTCCAGTTCGTCGAATGGAGCCCGGGCGAGCAGATCGTGATGGAGCGGTTCGACGACTACAACTGGGCGCCCGAATTCTATGAGAATACCGGACCGAGCCAAGTGGATCGCGTCGTCTATCGCTTCATCGCCAACGCCGCGACGCGGGTCGCAGCGCTGGAGGCCGGTGAGGTCACGATGGTCGACCTGACGCCGCCGCTCGACTTGCGCCGCCTCGGCGACAGCGACGATTTCGAGGCCATTGCCGGCACCGTTTCGGGACTGCCGTTTTCGATGATGTTCAACACCTCGCAATGGCCGCTGGACGATGTGGCCGTCCGCCAGGCCATCATCATGTCCGTGGACCGCGACACACTGACCGAAAACCTGTTCTTCGGCCTCAGCGAGCCTGCCTACGGCGTTCTGTCTTCAGCCACCCCATCCTATTGGGCAGGCGTTGAGGCATACTATCCCTATGATCCCGAAGGGGCCGCTTCGTTGTTGACCGAGGCGGGCTGGGACCGCGGCGACGACGGCATCTGGGAAAAGGACGGCGAGGATCTATCGGTCCACTATGTCTCGCTTCTGGAGCCCGACACCGGCGTGGCGCTACAAGCGGCGCTGAGAGACAACGGGATCGTTCTGGACGTTGAGAATGTGACCAAGGCGCGCCAGGACGAATTGATTATGGCCAACGAATACGACATGGGGGCCATCCGCTGGGTGTCGAACAGTCCGGCGGTCCTGTCGATCCCGTTCAGCTCGAACAACATCCCCTCGCCGGGCAACTTCAAGTTCAACTGGATGCATATCGCGTCCGAGGAACTCGATCAGATGCTGGCCGATGCCACCAGCGCCACAAGCGCCGATGAGCAGGACCGGCTCTATGCCGAGTTACAGGAGTGGATCATGGACCGGGCACTCTTCTGGGCAATCCACGACCAAACCCAGATGATCGCCTATGATTCCGACATCACCGGGGTGCAGTTCGCCCCGGGACGTTGGCAGGTCCGCTTCTACGACATCCGTCCGGCGGGTTGACTGCAGCGGGGCCGGCACACGCCGGCCCCGTTTCGTCCGGCAAAGCGGTGGCCGGAAGAGACCTTACATAGGGCGGGAGCCGATCCATGATAGATGACGCTCCGAAGCTCATGAGTTTCGGAACCGCCAATGCCGAGCAGGAGCCCCGGACGTGAGGGTTGCAGGCCAATCACAGGTCGACGACCCGCGTGTCCCGAACCACCTCGATCGGGATTTTGTCGGCTACGGCCCCGAGCCGCCCCATGCCAATTGGCCTGGCGGTGCGCGTCTGGCGCTGAATTTCGTTCTCAACATAGAGGAGGGCGCCGAGTATTCGGTGGGCGATGGAGATGGCCGATCGGAGAAAGCACTGACAGAAGTCGGCGCACCGCGTGTTCCCGATGGTGATCGGGATCTCGCCGCCGAGAGCATGTATGAGTATGGCAGCCGCGCGGGCCTGTGGCGGATCGCACGCCTCTTCGCCGAGCGCGGCTTGCCCTTGACGGCATTCGTTTCGGCCCGCGCGCTGGAGCGGAACCCAGCCGCCGCGACGCTGATCCGAGAATCCGGGTGGGACGTTTGCGGACATGGTAACCGTTGGGAAGAACACTACCGGTTGTCGTCGTCTGACGAGCGGGTGGCCATCCGCGATGGCATCGCCTCGATTACCAAAAGCGTCGGTACGCGGCCCTTGGGTTGGTACTGCCGGTATGCTCCAAGCATTTCCACCCGTGAGCTGCTGGTTGAAGAAGGCGGCTTTCTATACGACAGCGACAGCTACGCCGACGACCTGCCCTATTGGGTTAACGTTGGCGGCCGATTGCATCTCATTGTTCCCTACACAATGGTCAACAACGACGCCAAAATTCTGGCCGGTGGACTACTGGACCCTGCCGCGTTCACGGCAATGCTACGCAACGCATTTGACGTGCTCTATGCCGAGGGCGCGATCAGGCCGCGCATGATGTCGGTGGGTATGCATGCCCGCATCCTGGGCCATCCCGCGCGGATCGGCGCCATGACGCGGTTCCTGGACCATGTCGCAGCGCATGAGGATGTCTGGATCTGCAGGCGCGAAGACATCGCGCGCCACTGGGCCGACAACCACACACCGTCCTGAGGCAACCACAGTCAACCAGCCGGCCCCCTCGCGCAGCGATCCCGGCTCTGGCAACCCGTGAGAAGTTCGGCCCGTCGCCTAGACCGGTCGTGTCAGGACGCCTCACCCCGCTTTGCGCGCGAGACCTGCAGCAGGTGATCGTGCAATCCGTGCTCGATGTCGGTGTCACTGGTCTCCTCGGCGATTGCGGTTTCGATGAACGCCAAGAAGGCCTCATGCTGTTGGACGATGGCGGACAGATCGTCGTCGCGGTACTCTGGTCGGTTGAAGATGATCATCACATGGCGCGCGATCGCCTCCCACAGCTTCGCAGCGACATCGTTGCCGGCCGCCGCGCCGATGGCCCGGTGAAAATCGAGGTCAGCCGCAAGCGACGCAGTCCGGTTCTCGACCTTGGCGGCAACCCGCATGGCATCAAGCGCCGCATGAAGACCGCTAAGGTCACCGCGTCCGGCCCGCCAGTTGCGCACGGCATCGCGCAGAAGGATGGATTCGAGCATGAGCCGCAGCTCGACCACATTGTGCGCCGTCTCATTGTCGAAGGCAGCCACGCGATAGCCGCGATGCCCACCGCCGGTGATGATCCCCTGCGCGTGCAGCACCTTCAGCGCCTCGCGCACGGGAACACGGCTGACACCCATCTGGTCGGCCAAGGTGAGTTCGACGATGCGCTCCTCAGGGGTCAAGTGCCCGGTCGCGATGGCCTCCGCCACAGTGTCGGCGATCGTTTCGGCCAGGGTCGGCCGCTTCGGCTGTCGTGGCCAAGTGCCAGGAATAGTTGGTGCCGAAGCCGTGGACGTCTGAGCCATAAGAGCCTCAATCAAATGCAGATCCGCGAAAAACCTGCCCCCAAATGCCCGCTGGAGGCGTATCACGCTGTATATGGTTTGTAATACTGTATGCTTGGCATGCAAGCCAGAATGTTTCGCCGAGACGAGAGCGGCTGAGTCAGCCGAATTCAAGATCCTGTGTACCCACTGAGGTGCCCCGGTGGCCTGCTGAACTGGCCCCGCTTTCGACCGGACACGTTGGCGTAAGCAGGGAGGCTTAGGGCTATCCCTAGGCACAGGCTTATGTCGGACGAGTATCAGCGGATAGAGATCATTCCAGGTGCGGAGCGTCGGCGTCGCTGGACGGCGGGCGAGAAGCTTCGGATCGTGGAGGAGACGTTGGCGGCGGGCG
>JBCCER010000127.1:0-12898 GCA_039030175.1 Pseudomonadota bacterium | reverse complement strand
TCGACGAGGATATCGGCATCGGATGGGTTTAGCTCTAGGGCCCGAGAAAAGGCACCCAGCGAGCGATCGTGCTCTCGTCGATAAAGAGCGATCGATCCGAGTTCGGCCAACCCTCTCGGATCATTCGCGTCAATGGATACCGCCTGCATTGCAGCCTCGTGAGCATCAGCGAAACTGGTCTCGGGATCCTCACTCCAGCTGTACTTCCAGCCCAGGCTCAACGCTCTTGACCGCATCGCGTGCGGTCGCGCGTAGTCTGGGCTCATGGAAATTGCCTTGTTTGCAAGCTCCAGGGCGCGAAGGCGAGCTTCCGCTTGGTTCAGCAAGATCTCGTCGCGTGCCCTCAGCTGAAGTGCATACGCATCCAGTGACTCCGGGTTACGCGCGCGCGCTAACCTTCGCTCAATATCCTCGATCTGTACGGCCATCGTGGCGACCGCGCATTCGGCAATATCTTCCTGAATGTCAAAAATGTCGTCGAACACGCGATCATACTGCTCCGCCCACATGACGCGTTTTGATTCAACATTAATGAGGCGGACTTTGATGCGAATCCTCTTAGTAGACAACTGAACCCGGCCCTGGACGATATAACTGACATTGAGACGCGCTATTGTTTCATTGGGCGCAATCGACTGCGAGGGCTTAAAAATGGAAGAGCCGCGCGCAATAACGTCTAGGCTTCTAAAGCGGGTCATGTAACCGATTAGTTCTTCGGCAAATCCGCTAGCGAGTATCGCAAGATCGTCGCGCTCACTGACGCATTCGAATGGCAGAACTGCAATTGACGGCTGCTGAAGACCATGCCAACTCGGGGGCGAAACTTGCCCCTCACTCGTGATTCCGGCGGCTAGGCCATGAACGACCGTGAACACCTCCAAATCCTCGCCGATATTTTTCAGCTTCGGCCGGCCGGCCGACACGAAGGCGAAATCCGTCTGACCTCGCAGCGCGTCATAAACCGAGCGCGAGACGTTGATGCCTCCGGGGGCTGCGATCGACTCGAGACGCGAGGCGACATTGACACTATCGCCATGCAATTCTCCGTCGACCTCAACCATGTCGCCAAGATGGATGCCAATTCGGAATTGGATGTTTAGGAGGTCATCGCTTGCGCGCTCACGCGATTGAATGGCGATGGCGCAGCGTACGGCTTCGCGCGCGCTGCCGAAGGTCGCCAGCACACTGTCACCGGCACCCCCGCCATGGGTGCCGCCGTACTCCGCTAAAAGTCGTTTGATTGCTGAGATATGAAAGACGATGCTGCGGACGGCAAGCTGCTCGGACTCGCGCATATGGCGGCTGTAGCCGACCGCGTCAGCGAACAATATTGCCGTCAAGCTCCGCTTCATCGTTGACACCCTCACGCGTTAGAAACGGCTGATTGTGTAAAGCACACTAGCGAGCCGCAGTTCCGGCTAACGAGCGCCCATTCTCTGATCTTGCAAATATTTAGCCTCTAAACGTTCAACTTTCCAGAGATGTTGGTGCCTTCAAGAAACCGACGGCCAACTGTGGTCGGGGTTGTTTCGCCAGCGATGAGCTGGGCCGAGGTACTAGGAACCAAGTTTGCGAAGCCTTGAGACCTCGCTCTCTAGTAATGAACGGGCAGTATAGGACGATTTGCAGATAACAAGTTGTGAGACAGTCCCTGGAAAAGTCGATCCTGATGCTGGAGAGGGCCTTTAGTTTCGGGGCCTCCTCTTCGTCCAAGCTCTGCAAAGCCTCGGTAGCAGTTGAGGCCATTAGAATACGCTGCGACGATTTCGCCGAAGCTGACCAGTCAAGGCCCAGCCGCTAAATGGTCTGATACCCTCCTCCCACAGGAAGTTTGCCCCTTCTACCAATGGTTCTTTGTTGCCCCGAACCGAACTGAGACTCAAAAGTCGATTATTATCTAATCGACAGAAATTGCTCGGCGATGCAAGAGATCGAACCATGATGCTCTATCCTATACAATGATAAGTGGATGCATGGATGAGTGCTTCTGGTTAGACCAAGCAGAAGTCTACGGGTCGGTATGATCAACCATCGCTGTGGTGGGCGATTGCACCAGCCACGTCGAACCGTCTGAAAATAACTCCAGTTACCGCAAGAACTGAGCTCGTTCAGACCTGTCAAGGGTCATGGCTTTTGCGCCCAGAACAGTTGATCTAGTCCGTTATGGCCGCCTTGTAGCTTAGATAGGCCGCGTGGCTCAGGCCAAGGAGAGCAACAAATCCTGCATCGACGTCTGGAAATTTGTCCACCGGTAGAGGGAAAGGTCCGTCATGACCGAAGATCTCGAACAGCCCTGACCCATAGATAACGATAAGAATGCCAGTAAAGAAGAGCATCTGTACCTTACTGACATCCACACGATCCGCGTTGCCAGTGTCACCGCGGATTAAGTCCAACCAACGCGCATCTTCTGGTGTCTCCTTGACGACAACCAATCCGCGATTATCGACGTCGTCCTTTAGCCCATCCCCATCTTTGAGGAATTTCTTTATCGTCGCTAGTCGGTTCGGCTGCGGCCGAAGAGAGTGCTGCCTCAAGATCATTGGCGCTCCTACGAGCGAAAAGCTTCCTATGCCGAGCAATGCCCAAATCTCCGGCGGTATCTGGATCTCCAATGGGTTGGGTTCGTTAAGGGCAAAGTTGGATAGGCCAGAGGAAAATAGCGCACTCACCAATAGCAATGTCCAAGAAACAATCTGAAATCGCGAAAGGCTTATTCTATTTCGTTCATCGATAAAGACGCCGTCCCATCGCTTTGCGACGGCGTAGCCAGCTGCAACGATGATTAGGATGAATAGAATAAGCGTAATGATCCAAGTCGCTGAACGATCCCAGCCGAGATAGTGTGCGATCCCGCCTCTTTCCCCACCCCAAAGATTTGCCACGACGACAAGGACCAAGCCAAACCCAATAGCGAGCATAGTGCTTCTCCTTCTTCACGCTTACTAACAAGTCGGCGCGATTAACCAGCGCGCGATGCTGGTGCGATAATTGTCAGCTAGAATATCATTGATAACGAGCTATTTAAAGTCCGTCCGCCGTCATGAATGATTACAGCGATTGAGGCCAAGAGCTGCGGCATAATTGCCCTTACCGCTGGAGCCTTCTAGACCTATTGGCTGGGCTGTTCCAAATCGTTGCTTAGACATCCAATTTGACCGATTGTGCAGCCGATCGACGCTGCCCGAAGCCATTAATTTCAAACATTTTTTCTGCTTTCAGCGTCATGCGGCGGAACAGCATTTCTATGTAGCCGTGATCCCAACACGAGTAAGTGCACCTGATCTCTCGCCCTGATCGAACCGAGCGCGTCCAGGTGGGGAGTTTCGACCGCTTGAAAGCGATCATATGAACGAGAAATGAGCCCCGGCAGTAGGACGATTACCCAGTCGCAAACCTCTGCAAGCTAAGGCGCTAATGCAAAGAGTGTGGGTTTGCTCACATTAATCTCCTAGAAGTTGCGCGACTTTCAAAGCAGCGCTCTGGAGAAATTCCAGCTGCGCTCCTACGAGGCAACTCAATTGCTTAGAGGGAGTTTTCCTATGGCAGTCAACCGACGCGAGGCCGCATTCGAAGGTCGCGTATCCGCAGCAAAAATGGCGCGTGATCGAGTACACCCCGACCATATCGCCAATGGTGATGAGCAGCGCTACGCCACCGCGCATTACCCTATGAGCTTCACAAAGGGGCTCAATCACGACAAGAACACCGGTCTGGTGGCCGAACCTAGCCATTTCGAGGCGTTCCGTCAGGCCATCGATGAAGGCTGGATCGAGCCATTCACGACACGCGTTCCGGTGCCTAAACCGCCCAAGGGCAAGGCTCGGCGCAAGTGGGAAGCGCCAACCGCAGGGGTTGTCTATGAACTGGAAGGGCCGGACCCGCAAGCGGTCACCATGCTGCCTGCGCCCGAACTTTGCAGCGACGAACTTACGTTCGAGATGGCCGAGGTTTACGAGTTGGCACTCTTGCGTGACGTACCGTTTTCTGAGTTCGCCTCGGGCGGCGCTGGCCTCACTGGTGCGGTAGCGCGCCTCAACGCACTGCCCTTTGCACAGGCGGGATTTCCTGGCACGCGCGGCCGTACCAGCGCGACGCCGACCACGCTCGACGCGCAGACCGCCTTCCGAGGCTCGTCACCTGGTTGCGATGTGGGCCCATATCTATCCCAGCTCATGCTTGTCGGCACGCGCAACCAGGCGGGTACAACAGACCTCGAAGACGGTTTCATTAGCTTCGGTGCGCAGAAAGTCGACCAGCGCGTGCTCGTGGCCGCAAACGGTGACGACTACATGCAGACCTGGGAGACTTGGTTTGCCGTGCAGCAGGGTTTTGACGTCAATATGTGCGGCCCTGGCCAGTGCTTCCCAAGCGGAGATCACTGCTTCATCAAAACGCCACGCGATCTGGCATCATACGTGCATTACGACGCACTCTATCAGGCCTACCTTAACGCCTGCCTGATCCTGCTTGGCATGGGCACGCCCTTTGACCCCGGCTTTGCCAACCTCTCCGGCATGCGCGAGGTCCACGACCCGAGCGTAGGCCAGCCGCAGAATGCGGGTGGTTTCGCACTGTATGGCGGGCCGCATATCCTCACACTGGTGACTGAAGTGGCGACACGCGCCCTCAAGGCGGTGCGGTTCCAGAAGTTCAACAATCACCTGCGACTGCGACCAGAAGCCCTGGCTGCGCGTATCGCAAAGGCGGAAGTGATCGAAAAGCATCACCCCAGCCTCTGCGGTGCGCTGACCAAGATGTGCGAAGATTTGCTCTCCAATGTCGATAGCGACGGTAACTCGACGCTGTCAGAGATCGCTAGTGTGAACCAAAGCGCCGCCAGTGAGTTTTCCAAGGGCAACTTTCTGCTGCCGATGGCCTTCGGTGAAGGCTCACCTATGCATCCGGCTTATGGCGCGGGCCACGCGACTGTAGCGGGTGCCTGCGTGACAGTACTCAAGGCCTTCTTCGACACAGGCACGGTGCTGGGCAAGAACTCTGATAAGAAGGACTGCAACTGCGGCAAGGACGGCTTTTACCGTAAGATCTCCGAGGCGGCGCAATATGTGCCGCCCGCAGATGGCTGCGACAAGCTCGACCGGCAGAAAATCCACTGTCCGCTGACGCTGGAGGGCGAGCTGAACAAGCTTGCAGCTAACATATCTATCGGCAGAAACATGGCGGGAGTGCACTACTACTCCGACTATTACGACAGTCTGCGGATGGGTGAGGAGATCGCCATCGGCATGCTGGAAGAACAGGCGATCTGTTATCCGACTGATCCCTTCATTCTCTCTGTGCCCACCTTTGATGGGAGGGTCCACCGAATCGGTCGGCGCTAAGGTAGTATGCGGCGGCTCCTACACTAGGGGCCGCCGCCACTTGTCCTTCCCCCCTAGAGTTGGGCCATAACACTGGCATCCAAAGGAGGCTCTGGCTCACCAAGATTGTCTTTCTGGACAGTGAAGTTAAGTCCATGTGACGCGTCAGCTTACGGGCTGGATCACTGCGGCTGGAATATCGGGATCGAGCAATATGGCCAAGATGGACTGCATTCGGGCTGGCTATCGGGCGGTCATTGTTGGTGCAACCGGCGGGATTGGGAGCGCGCTCTACCAGTCACTCGAAGCCGATGAGAATTGCTCAAAATGCGTTGGGCTCGGGCGTAGCACTTGGCCTGCTACCGACCTTCTGGACGAAACCTCGATCCAAAAAGCATCTAGCCTCCTTTCCAAGGACGCTCCTTTTCATCTCATCATCGACGCGACTGGCCTGCTGCACGATGACGAGGTGATGCCGGAAAAGACAATCGATGGAGTTGACCCGACGGCGATGGCCCGGTCTTTCGCGGTGAACGCAACGGGGCCGCTCTTGCTGCTAAAGCATTTTCGCAAGCTGCTGCCTCGCGACGAACCCAGCGTCTTTGCAACCATCTCGGCCCGCGTCGGCAGCATTTCCGACAACCAACTCGGCGGCTGGTATGGCTACCGTGCCTCCAAAGCAGCGCTGAATATGTTTGTCAAAACTGCATCCATAGAAATCGCTCGAAAACGGCCTCAAGCGATTTGCTTGGCGCTACATCCCGGAACGGTCAGAACCGAACTGTCTAAGCCGTTTGCGGGCAAAAGGGCTCTTCTGGAGCCAGATGAAGCCGCTGAGCGTTTGCTCTCCGTGGTCGGGCAAAGCACCGTTGGAGATAACGGTTCATTTTTTGCACATGACGGTCAGCGGATCCCTTGGTGACGGAGCAGAACCGCGACACCTAACATAACCGACACACGCGCTCTTCTGGTGACGATACACCCACGCCTATCAAATATCGTGTCGGCACAGTTGTGTTCGGATAAATCAACCCAAGTCTAAATCGGGCAACACGGAGTCTCACTATGAACCAATGGAACCCGCAAAGCGCCTGCGAATGGAAGAAGCTTAAGCAACTCATGTCCGAAGGGCGCCTTCGGATCAATCCCGGTCGCAGCACGTTTCAATGGGCCGAATAGCAGGGCATGGGCTTCTTTGCAGCTCGATCCAAGAAAGCCATCACCAAACGCATGCTCTCTAGCAGAGAGTTCATTTGGGAGGCCTATCAACGCGGTGGCATCGACATCTGTCGGAATTTGCACAGCTAGTTACGAAGACTCACGCTCAGCGCTGTGCTTCATTCCGGCACCTCCGCCTTTCCGGTCCACCGGCACTAGGTTTGTTGCGACCCATAGCCATATGACTGCCATTGACCGACAGAAGCAATAGACCGCTTCAATCAACACGATTTTGAGGACAAAATGGTAAGAGCATATTTATTAGGTTTAACTGTGCTGGCCGCTACCGGCGCACAGGCAGTCGCGCAAAGCCCCGCCTGCGAGGACATGGAATTGTTTTTAAGTGCCCAATCGATCGAATTCCTCGGCGATGAGATTGAAGGCGCGCAGGCCGGCGACCGCCGTATCCTGGTCAACCGCTTACACGACGAAGAGGGTAACGACCTAGGCGAATCCCATATTGTTACGACGGTGGTGGCGGAGACAAGCGACGGTAGTCATTTGCTGACCGCCACAGGCACCGTAATTTTCCCAACCGGTCGCATATACGTTGCTTCCTCGGGCGATATACCAGACGCTGCAGACGAGACCATTGCCGTAGGTGGCCATTGGGCAATTGTGGGCGGAACGGAAGAATTTGCCCACGCAACTGGATGGATTACGTCAGCGCCGCCTGAGCACGAGCCTTCGAGTTTGGGCGATTGGACGGTAACCGTCGATATCGAGTGTGACGACTAGGCATCTTCCTTCCATCGGCATCGGCAGGTAACGCGCCCGCCGATGCCGCTCTAAAAGCACAAAATCCCTCACCGCCGTCGTTGCGGGCCAGCGGAGCAGAGTTCATTTTCGTTATCTAGAGGCTGTCCATTCGCTGGAGCCACCCGCTCTACGCAAAAGGGCTGCCCACCAAGGTTGTTTCGAGCTGCCGGACTGAGGTGTGCAGCTTGAAAACGGCCCATTCGTGCCCACGTCCAATGCCATACAAGTGAGCGTAATTTTCTAAGAAATAGACGGTGATTTCTATCACCGCCCAACATTCAGGAGATCAAGATGTCATTGTTTTCCGGCGACAATTCAGTCGGTACAGCGTTTTCAAAGCGTCGCCAGTTTAGGCGCGCCGTCCGCGTACTACGTCAACTTGACGACCACCAACTTGGAGATATCGGGGTTACCCGCGGCACCATCGAAGACGAAGCTCGCAAGCTAGTCTACGGCAGGTAGGCACAAAGACCCCCGCCAGCCGCTTTACGCCGGGCGCAGATTGCTCACAATCGGCGTCTGCAGTTTTGGGCCCGGGACCACTACGGTGTATCGCCCACCTTCTCGAGCGTGACTGATACAGGGTTATCCGCGACCTGAACAATCAGGCCGCTGTCGTTCTCGAACTCTTCCGGCCAGTCGATCTCGATCGTTACTGATCGGCCTGGCGGTAGGAGTTGACCAGTCACAAGTGTGGCACCAGGGGAGGGTGCCGTTAATTCAGCGGTCCCAATGAGCCGGCCGCCCTTAACTTCGTACGAACCGTGGTATCGCACATCGGTCTCGTCAAAACCGACGATTGTTCCCTTCCCAATGAAGACGGCGCCTGAACCAGTGTCGTGCTCACCCAGGTACCGCATGATGTAGAGAGCGCTCATGCCAACCTCGAAAGGAGTCATCAATGTGCGCTGAAAAGCAGTCCGCCCAGACTAAGGTTGATCTCCTGATCCACGCGCTGCACGGCCTTACGCTGCAGGTGGACAAGATGACGGCTCGCATGGACGAGCTAGTCAACGCGAGCAAGGAGCCTGACTCATCCAACTTTGGGGAGTCAACAGCGGGAAGGGAGTAGTTGGCTCAGATCTGTGCTGAGGGTCAGCGGTGCGCGAGAGCGTTATGCTTCCAGTATCTAGTCGCTGTGAGGGTTTATCGGGCTTCGGGAAACGATCAGACGGATCTCGCTTGCCTCGCCTGCCGAAAACTCGATTGCAATTGGTACTGGGCCCATCAGCGTCCCAAGATTGATATCAGCCGTCAGGCCACCTGCGAGGACGTCAGGGCAGTCCTGTGCGGCATCGATGGTCGAGGATGCAATTGTGGTCCCGTTCTTCTCTTCGAGCCCGATCAGCCGATCTGGCTCGGTCGCATAAACAAGGTAGGTCCCATCCTCGACGATCGGAAAGTGAATGTACGAAACGACGTTGTCAGGAAGCGCGACCTCAATGGGGATATTGCGTGGCGCATGGTGAGCCGGCACGAAGTCCTCGCTGAGCTCCGTCGTCGCTTCTACTGTGTAGGATGCGCCGTTCACGGCAAACTGCTCGCACATCACGGCAGACGTATCGACCGTCTGCGCAAAGGCGAAACTAGAAATCGGGAACAAAGCAGCAGCCAAAAGCAATACGGGTCGCACAGCATACTCCTTAAGAGCTCAATTGAATGACGTGTTATGTTATAACATCCCATTCCCAGAACGCCAGTGTCCGTCGCTTTAACTGACGGGCACGTCAATTGACGCTGCTGCCTCCTCTCAGCGTCACGCCCGTCTCGCCGATGAACTCGACGCCGGCTGACTCTAGGGCGGTGCGGATGGCGGCGAGGTTGTTATGGACTGGCAGCGTTCGACCGGCCTCGAAGTTTCGAACCGTCGATAGGCCAAGATTCGAACGCTTGGCCAGCTGCTCTTGAGACCAGTTGAGCAAGGCGCGGGCGGCCCTGCATTGCGGCGGCGATAGCATGCGCGAAATATGGCGTCGGCAACGAATTTCGTCAATGCGAAACAAAACCGTTGACCTCAGGCAGATGACGAATTACGTTTACCCTAACGATATTCGTTATCGTCGACCCCGAGGGATGTTGGAGCATCCCAAGGGGCCTAACCGCAGCCAATGGAGTGACCAATGGCCGAAGCTACCGCACTAAATACGCCTTCGCCCCGTCGTTCGCCAGTCGGCGAGTACAGGGCATTCGAGGTTTTCGATCACATCCCGGCGGGATGTCAGCTGCAGCTGGTGCGAGACGATCGCCACGACCCGCATCTTAGGATGGGCGAGTGGGCAGTTGTCGACGCCAACGATCGGGAGATCCAGCTAAACGAGGTGTTTGCCGTCCTGCAATCGGGCGGGATCAATCTCTGGCAGATTTGCCCCGATCATCACAAGCCGCTGCCCGTAGACGAGGGCCAGGAGACTTTCTGGCTGCGACCGTTGGATAACATCCGCGGCGCGACCAAGGAGGAGCGGGCAGCGGACGTAGAGCGCAGGTTTGCGGAACGTCGCCTGCATGTATCTGACGGTCCGATTTACGGCTGGGCGCTGAGGGAAAAAATCGTCGGTCGTGTTGTTGGAATTTTCCAGGGCAATGCGGATAGTCGAAACTTGGCGCATGAGCGCGACCAAGTCGCCGCATTGCCGACTTTGTGACCCGATCTGTCACTTGGTACTTGCGTTCCGACGCGGAAGTTGGCGGAGTCAATGAGAGGAGCCCCTGCTTAGGGGACAGCTACCGGCGACAGGCTAAGTTTCGAAGCCTGAACCTGTCGCCGGTATTCTCGGGAAGCCGTTGGCGCGGCAGCTCGACACCAAGGCAGAGGTCGCTGCCCTGATGGCGTGAACAATCGCTTGTTCTGAAGCCGAGTTCAAGCCGTCAGATGCGCCCTCTCCGAAGGTAGGAGGGCATTTGCTCTGCAACAGATCGAACGAAAGATTGCGATTGCCGACATACGCATCGGCGAGCGCTTCAGGAAAGACCACGGCGACCTCGAGGAACTTGCCGAGAGTATCGCGAAGTTAGGTCTTCTTCAGCCGATTGGTATCACAGCCGACAACGAACTTGTCTTTGGTGAGCGGCGACTTAGAGCTTGTCGTGATCATCTCGGGTGGGATGAGATTGATGTACGATTGATAGATCTTCCGAGCATCATTGATGGTGAAGATCACGAAAATAGGGTTCGAAAGAACTTTACCCACTCTGAACGGGTAGCGATTGCAAGGGCGATTGAAGACAGGATTGGCAACCGACAAGGAGAACGCACTGACAATCCAGAACTTCGGAAAAATTTTTCCGAAGTTGAGCCTGGGCAGCGGACCTCGGAAGTCGTTGCAAAGAAGGCGGGATACGGCAACCGCGTCACGTATGAGCAGGCCGAAAAGGTAGTCCGAGCAGCAGTGCCCGAGCTCTGCGATGCCCTTGATCGCGGCGATATGAGCGTCGCTGCCGCCTTTGCAGCATCGAAGGAAGAGCCCGCCGTGCAGCGCAGGATAGCGACAGCGCCGTCTGAGGACCGAAAGCAGATGTTGAGGGACATCAGGCTACCTAAGAACCGCCCCAAGACAGATCAGGCGGAAACGCTCAACAAGCAAGGCGTCTTGATGGCGATTGAGGATATCACAAATGCGGAGGTGACCGCGTCGCGGATGGCCGTCCTGGCACACGAGGCGGAGCGCGAGGATTTGAGCCACCAGATCCCTGCCGCGCTTGCCTATCTCACCGACCTGAAGAAGGAACTGAACCTTGACCAAGCTTGAAATAGCTAAGCTTCGAGATGCCCTAAGAGACGTCATCAGCGAACAGCGTATCGTCGGTCAATGGACAACGCGCACCTTGGTTGACTCCCTAACGGATCGCTATCCAGAGGTCGTCGAGCATGCCAAAGACAGACTGATCCACAATGCGGTCGCCAACGTCTCGCGCGAGATCATGAAGAGGAAGCTTCCAAAGCGACCGGCTGGCGGTGACCAGCTTTATCTCCCTGGCGTTCTCAGCCACCTGGACATTTCAGAGTGCATCAATAGGCCGGGTGTCGGCGTCGACGGATTGCCAAACTGGATGGATCTCAACACGGCCACGCACGCCGACCTAAGGGCCTACCTGGCTGAACTTCGGGCAAACATCCAGGCCAACCAAAATGCCTACAAGAACTACACGGACATGGAGCGCATCATACGGCCCTACTTCAAGGGCAAGAGTCCAGATCTGACAGTAGGCGAGGTGATCCGCCATCTCTGCGAGTTAGAGAAGGACCAAGCAGCATGATCACCAACTTCACGTGGGCCAATGTAGAATGTCAGAAAGACGGCACCAGCATCCTTAAGCTGACCCGCGAAACCGGCGAGGTGGTCGAATTCCACTGCTCTCGGTTCGCGATTTCCGGTCTTCACGAGCTGACACGCGCGCTGAAGGAGTGGAAGCCGGATGGCTATGACGAGACGCTTGAAGACCGAGGGCTCATTGGGATAGGCGGCGACCGGTAGTCCGACCCCCGCAGCAAACGCGACAATGATGGAGCTTGAGAGCGTCCGTGACACGTTGGGGCCGGATTGGCGGCCGTAGCGCGGTTACGGATAAGGTTTGGCGTCTCGCTTACTCGTCACGTTGCTGGAGACGTGCCCAGGCCCATTCTTCGACTTCATCTAGCGACCAAGCGGTAACGCTTGGTCCAAGCTTCACTGGCTTGGGAATGTTCCCGCCTTCACCCAACGCCAAATCGTGGCCTTGGAAACGCCAATCCGGCGCGTTAGGTCCTGCAACCGAATGAATTCCATCGTTCCGTCCTTCGACTTGTTGCGACGGGCGGAATGTGGCGGTTGCGATGTCCAACACAAACGGGGTCAGACTGGACAGAATGTCCAATTGGGGTAGGGGGTGACTGGACATTCTGGCACCGCAAGGCCAACAGGGGCCGCTCTTCGGGGCGGCCCTTTTACTCCGGCGCGGGGAAGACAGACCAAGGGCGGCGTTCGGCGACTATCTATCTGATCGTGAGGACATAATTGACTTGATACCGACTCGACAGCACAACCAACACTGGCATATGGTATGATTAGAGTGCCGAATTTGGTGATGCGCAGTCCATCGGTGATTACATTTTGTCAAAGACAGCTACATCAGGGCGTCCGCATTTCTGGGTGCGGGTTGTTGAGAGGGTAGTCCAAGCGGTCATCATTGCGGTTATTGCTTGGATTGCATATCGAACAATTGCCGCCATCTACATCAAATATTTCCAGGTTTGTGATGTAAGCCAACCTATTCTGGAGGTGTATCAATGCCTAGAATATCAGTCTCGGTCGTTGCTGGAGGTTTTCTTTCAGTCTTTGTTTACTCCACCGCAATTCCTAATACAGCAGCCCTAGCACAAACATGTGTTGCTGAGCTTAGCCTGACTGAGCCTTCCTTGGATGCGTTCAATTGCATGGGGGAGATGGCCGTGGCGATGAATACACTAAATACGCAATTGACAACTGCGTCTCAGCAGCTGTCGGAGGCGAGTGACCGACTCGATGCTGCTTCCGAGGATCTCGAGCTACTCCGATCGGGAATACTAATCCTCAACGCTCCTGACGGATGCCCTGAAGATCAGGGATGGAGATCCTACGAAGCCG
>JBCCER010000126.1:0-13041 GCA_039030175.1 Pseudomonadota bacterium | reverse complement strand
GCCATGCGCAGACCTTCAAAAGCCTGCGGGCTGGTCACCTCGTGCACAAGATGCCTGTCGATATAGAGAATGGAGCTTCCATCCTCCTGCTCATGCACCAAATGACTGTCCCAGATCTTATCGAACATCGTACGCGGCGCCGTCATCAAACCATCCTTTCAGGCAATATTCATCGAGCCCCACGGCGGGGGGCGCGGGAGATATAGCCCTAGGTGGCCCCTGGCGGAAGATCGCAAAAGCAGAATATTGTCCCCTTGAGGGTCGAACATTGGGCATTTTCACCCTGAATCGAGGCAAAACATGCAAATAGCGCAGCGCGGGGTCCGTCCATGAGTTGGTGGCAAAAGAACCGCGGGATCATAGCACCGCTTGGGTCTGCTCTAGTCGCGGCGCTGGCCAATACCTTCGGCGGTACCGGCCTGTTAGCGACGCTGGCGATCTTCTTCTTCCTGTGGATTGTCTCGGCGCGCCTGCTACGGCCCGACCCTTACGCTGCCCTTTTCGACCAGGCCGAGGGGCTGCTGGTCGACCCAAAACTGTTGGCGTTGGAGCTGCGAACGGCGGAAAGCCGACTGAAATCCATCCGCCGCGACAGCATGCGGCTGACCGATCGCGAACTGCGCCAAACCATCGGATCGATCACCGGGTCTGCGCGGCAGCTGATCACTGACGTGAAGGCCGAGCCAGCCGAGTTCCCCCGCGTACAGAAGGCGCTCGGCAGTTATCTCGGCCATTTGGAAACCGTGACGAACAGCTTGGTCACTATTCAACGCGATGGTGCTGAGGACCCAGATACGGTCGACCGGACCCGCCAGACGTTGGCCGATCTCGCCAAGACGTTTGAGGACTACAAACGCAAGATGGTTGAGGATGACCGGCTCGAGTTGGATGTACGGCTTGAGTTAATGGAGCGGTCAATGCAGCGCGACGGCCTGAAACGGGCAGCCCAAGATATCGCGGAGCGCAGCTAACGCCTTGGCACCCAAGCGGCTGGGTTCGGCGCCGAACTCTGTGATACGGTCACACCAGGAAAAAGACTAAGGGGTCTTTGTAAGATGAGGGGTCTATCCTGGATCTTGGCGCTAGCCGCCTTTGCGATTCTCGGTGGCCAGGCGAGTGCCCAAACTCTAGGCCAACCGCCAACCCATGGCAGCGTTACCCTTTCGGCCGGTTTCCCGACCGACCCCTATTCGGTGCGCATTAGCGCCGGCGGAACCATAGATGCCCGCCAGACCTTGGGCGGCAATTGTCGCGGCTTGATCGACAGCCCGCCAAACTTCCAGCTCCTCTACAACGCCGGTCGCGTCTACCCATTGCATATTTTCGTCCAGTCGGCAGCCGACACGACATTGGTGATCAACGATCCCGATGGGAATTGGCGGTGTAACGACGATGGGATGGGCAACCTCAACCCGTTGATAACCTTCGTCAATCCGCCCTCGGGGCGCTACGATATCTGGGTGGGGACGTTCTGGACAGGGTCCGAACCGCGCCAAGCAACGCTATTTATTTCAGAACTCACGCCCTGACCGTTTTTTCGACTGTCATTTATTTTATTCCGATTTTCGGGCCTAAACACCGCCGTTCACCTCGGTCAACCTATTGATCCCAATAGGAGAAACCGGCCTTAACGAAGCATTCACAGTTCTGTGCGAGCTTCTCGACCGCTGTGATCAATAGCGCTCTATTTCACAGTGTCTTGTCCTTTTCTGTTCGCCCGTAAGGGTGTTAGTCTCTTTCTGTTCAATAAGCACTTGGAGGTCTTATCATGAGGCGTTTGCTCACGGCTGCCGCGGTCACAGCCTTGACGGCAACGGCATTTCAAGGCGCCGAAGCCCAGAATTTCCGGCTGAACCCGACATACGGTTCAACAAGTTTGAGCAGTGGATTTGTCCCGGACCCCCACACCGTGGGTGTCGCGGCGGGCGGCCCGCTTTCAGCTAGCAATCTTGGAGCCAATTGCCGCGGATTCGTCGCCGACGCGCCCGACTACCGCTTGAACTATCAGGCCGGCAGTTGGCCTCTTCACATTTTCGCCCAGTCCGGCAGCGACACCACCCTGGTCGTCAACGACCCCAGCGGTCGCTGGTACTGCGACGATGACGGGCTCGGCAACCTCAATCCGCTTGTCAGCTTCAATGGCCCGCTGTCCGGGCAATACGACATTTGGGTCGGCACCTATTCGTCCGGCGGCAGCTATCCGCAAGCCACACTTTCGATCTCCGAGCTCGATCCGCAGGGCGGCGGTGGTGGTGGAGGCGGTGGCGGCACCTCCGCCCAGCTGAACTACAACCTGCCACCGACCTATGGGTCCGTTAACCTCAACAACGGTTTCCCGAACGATCCCTATTCGGTTTCGGTTCAAGCCGGCGGCAACATCAGCGCGAACTCGGTCGGCGGCAACTGCCGTGGGTATGTGGCGCAGGCGCCCGACTACCGCATCAACTATCAGGCGGGCGGCGGCTGGCCACTGCATGTCTATGCCCAGTCCGGTACCGACACGACCCTGGTGGTCAACGATCCGTCGGGTCAATGGTATTGCGATGACGATGGTCTCGGCAATTTGAACCCGCTGGTGACCTTCAACAGCCCACTGTCCGGTCAGTACGACGTCTGGGTCGGCACCTTCTCGCAAAACGCCGGTTTGCCTCAGGCGACGTTGTCGGTTTCCGAGCTGAACCCGCGTGGCGGCGGGGGCGGTGGTGGCGGCGGCGGGGGCGGCGGCAGCGCCGGCCAGCTGAACTACAACCTACCACCGACCTATGGGTCCGTTAACCTCAACAACGGCTTCCCGAACGATCCCTATTCGGTATCGCTACAGGCCGGCGGAAACATCAATGCCAGCTCCGTTGGTGGCAACTGCCGGGGTTATGTCGCCCAGGCACCCGACTATCGCATCAACTACCAAGCAGGCGGTGGCTGGCCGCTGCACATCTATGCGCAGTCCGGCACGGACACGACTCTGGTGGTCAACGACCCATCGGGCCAGTGGTATTGCAATGACGATGGCCTCGGTAATCTGAACCCACTCGTCACGTTCAACAGCCCGCGTTCCGGTCAGTATGACGTCTGGGTCGGCACCTATTCATCCAGCGCCGGTCTGCCCCAAGCAACGCTGCTGGTTTCCGAGCTGAACCCGCAAGGCGGTGGAAGCGGCGGTGGTGGCGGCGGCGGAGGCGGTGGCGGCAACGCCAACATGCCGAACTGGAATCTGTCACCGACCTATGGCACAGCCAACCTGAACACTGGCTTCACCCCCGACCCGCAATGGGTGTCGGTCCAAGCCGGCGGCAACATCCCGGCATCGAATGTCGGTACCACTTGCCGGGGCTTTATCGCCCAGGCGCCTGACTATCGGCTGAACTACCAGGCCGGCGGTACCTATCCGCTTTACCTCTATGCCATCTCGAGCTCGGACACGACCCTGGTCGTTAACGCGCCGAACGGGCAATGGTACTGCGACGATGATGGCGGCAACGGTCTCAACCCGTCGCTGACCTTCGGTCAGCCACAGTCCGGGCAGTACGACATCTGGGTGGGCACCTACTCATCCGGTGGCGGCCTGCCGCAGGCCAACCTATACATCTCGGAAATCCAAGCGACCCAGTAGCGTTCCGAGACAGTATTCCGGGGCACCTTGCCCCGGAAACTCTAAAGCCGCCCCGATCATGGGGCGGCTTTTTTGTGTTCGCGGGCTGCCTAGCGGCTAGAAACTAGGTGCTAGGAGTTTCCGCCAGTCTTCTTGATGCCGTGGCCCGATGTCCGCTCGGCGATACGGGCCGACTTGCCGCGCCGGTCGCGCAGATAATAGAGCTTGGCCCGACGAACGGCGCCGCGCCTGACCACCTGGATCGAGTCGATGCGCGGGCTGTACAGCGGGAAGACACGTTCCACGCCTTCGCCGTACGAGATCTTGCGCACGGTGAAGCTTGAATTGATGCCGTTGTTTTTACGCGCGATGCACACGCCCTCATAGGCCTGGATACGCTCGCGAGTCCCCTCGACCACCTTCACGTTCACGCGCAGCGTGTCGCCTGGGGAAAATTCGGGAACCGGGCGATCGGCGGTCAGCTTTTCGACCTGTTCTTGGTTGATCTGTTCGATGACGTTCATGGGTTCTGGTACTCCTTCACTCATCTCAATCTTTTTGGTCTTCGTTATTCGGCGCCTTTGCTATCCCTTCGGCCCATCTTGATCGGTGCCAAAGATCCGGCCGACGCCGTTCGGTGATGCTTTCGGCCTGACCGCGTCGCCATGCCTCAACCTCAGCATGGTGGCCCGACGTCAACACCTCCGGCACCGCACGGTCGACACCGTCTGGCCCCTGCCAGACTGCCGGCCGCGTATAGTGGGGATATTCCAGCAGCCCGGAAGTCTCCCCGAAACTCTCCTCTTCACCGCTGTTCGCGTTGCCCATAACGCCGGGCAATAGCCGAACAATGGCATCCACCATGGCGATTGCTGCCGGCTCACCGCCTGACAGCACGAAATCGCCTAAGCTAACTTCCTCAAGCCCGTGGGCCTCGCTCACCCGCTGATCGACCCCTTCATAGCGGCCGCACAGCAAAATGATATCTCCCTGTTCCGTCAGCGAGCGTGCCATGGCTTGGTCAAAAACCTGGCCGCGTGGCGACAGATAGATCGCCCTCGCACCATCCCCCGCAGCTGCCTTGGCGGCGATGATGGCGTCGGACACGACATCGGGTTTCATGACCATGCCGGCGCCCCCTCCAAAAGGGGTGTCGTCCACGGTGCGGTGCTTATCGCGCGCAAAATCGCGAATGTCCAGCGTTTCCAGCCGCCAATCGCCCCTCTCAAGCGCCTTGCCGGCCAGCGAGACGGCCAACGGTCCTGGAAACATTTCCGGGAATAGCGTTAGAACGCGAACGGTCAGCATAGGCACCGATATCGCGTCTAGGCTGTGGTCGGGCCCGTCCATACGGACGTAACCTCGGTAAGATCCGGTCGCGGACGTTCGGTCGGCGCCTGCGCGCGGGTGCCGACATAGATGAAGCCCACGATCTTGTCGTTGTCAGGATTGTGGCCAAGAAAGCGGCACACTTCGGGGCGGAAGGCGGGCCATTCGGTCAACCACTGGGCGCCATAGCCAAGCGCATTGGCAGCATGCAGAATGGTAGTGCAAACGGCCCCGGCCGACATTACCTGTTCCAGCTCCGGGATTTTGGGCGATTCAATCGGCTTGTACGTCACCACCAGCAACAAAGGTGACCGCTGCGGCCGGTCGCGTTCGAACGCGATCTGCTTCTCATTTGCCTCCGGGATCTCTCGCGCGAAGAGGTCAGCCAAAAAGCCGCCGAGTGCCGATTGGCCCTCTTTATCCAGCACTTGAATATGCCATGGCGTCAGCTTTCCGTGGTCCGGCACTCTGGTCGCCGCCGTCAGTAAAGTCCGCAACTCGTCTTCAGTCGGGCCCGGTTCAACTAGGTCGAACGCCTTGGTTGACCGGCGGGTCAAAATCAGATCGATGGCGGTCATCCCGGCAGCAGTGCTGTCCTGGCCGGGCGCAGCGGGTGCGGCGGTCATGGGCTCTCCTAAGTCAAAATGTTGTACGTTACAGACCGCTGCGAGATGGGGGTGCGCCAGCGGCTTTTCCACCGCTCTCTTGTTCGGCGGAAAGCTGCGCGCGCAGACCGGCCCGATAGTTTGGATAGGCGAGCGATACGCCGAGTTCGGACTTCATTAACCAATTGTCGGTCCGCTTGTTTTCGGAATAAAAGCCGCGCGCCATTGGCGATATGTCGGCCTCGTCGAACGGGATCAGGGGCGGCGGCTCCACGCCTAGCAATTGCGCTGCGAACGCCATGACATCCGAACTGGGCGCCGGCTCGTCATCGGCACAATTGTAGACCGCGCCCGCCCTCGGCCGCTGCATCGACGCAATCAGGATCGTTGCGATATCATCGACATGAATCCGGTTAAACACCTGCCCCTGCTTGTCGATGCGTCGTGCGGTGCCCGAACGCAATTGGTCAATGGCACTGCGCCCCGGCCCATAAATACCAGCCAGTCTGAAACAATGGACAGGCAGCGCGTTGTCGCGGCCAAAGCCCTGCCAGACCCTTTCCGCTTTGACCCGGCGTTCGCCTCGTTCCGAAGTCGGGCGAAGCGGTGCTTGCTCGTCCGTCCAGGCGCCATCGCGATCCCCATAGACTGACGTGGTCGAAAGATATCCGACCCAGGAAAGCCGGGGTTCGATGGCGGCCAGGGCATCGCCGTGGGCGGATAACACCGGATCGATAGCATCGGGATCACGGCTGGGTGCAATCGAGGACAAGACGTGAGTTGTTCCAGCCAAAGCAGTCGCTGGATCAGCCATGGGCGATGCGTCGCTGAACAGATGGGCGTCGAAACCTTCCGCATTAAGCGCCGCGCATTTTTGGGCCGTTCGGCTGGTGCCGGCAACTGACCAGCCTTGCTCCATCAGCCGCCGCGCCAAGGCGCGAGCGCTGTAACCGAGACCAAAACAAAACAAGCGCGGCATGAGTCAGCGATCCCTGGGCGGAAAGGGGGCAACCATCAACAGATGAGACAGAGGCATAACGCATTGGTATAAGGCCGTATGAAACGAAACAACAAGATGCGCACCCTTCTTTTGGCGCTGCTGATTGCGCTGCCGGCCAGCACCTGGGCCCAGACGGAGGCTGATGAAGAGGGGCGCCCGCGATTGATCGATGTGCCCCAACTTTCTCCGCAGGAACAGTTTCGTCTATGCATGACCCAGGCGACCGCATCGCCGGCCGCCGCGCTGATCGAGGCCGAACGGTGGGAGCTGGAGGGCGGCGGCAATTTGGCGCGAGAGTGCGCGGCCACAGCCTTGGCCAACGACAACGCGTTCGCCGCCGCCGCAAGACGTTTTGAAGCATTGGGGCGCGAACTGGCGGAGATCGACCCCGAATACGCCTCCGATCTCTATCGCGAAGCTGGGCGTTTGTGGCTGCGCGAAGGATTCGCCCAGCGGGCCGTCTGGGTGTTGGAGTCCGCCTCTGAACTGGTGGAGGTCAGCCCCCAACTCTTAGTCGAGCGCGCCCGCGCGCGGCATGCGCTGGATGATGACGCTGGGGCGTTGGAGGACCTGACCCAAGCGGCCGAACTTGCCCCCGATCGCCCGGATTTGCTTGCCCTGCGTGCCAGCGCGCTGCGTCGGTTGAACATGAATGACGAGGCGGTCGACGATCTCACCCGCGCCATCGAGGTCGGCGGCGACTTCGCCGAACTCACTCTGGAGCGAGGCATCGTTCGGGTGAGACAAGGCGACAGCGAAGGGGCGCGGCTCGACTTCCAGTCGGTACTCGACGAGGCGCCGGATTCGATCTCTGCCGAAATTGCCCGTCGCGAGATCGAGCGGCTGGATCACTCAGCGGACGCCAGTTAGCTAAAAGTCCAGATCCTTGTAGTGCCGAGCCGGGGCCACCCCGGGAACAAGTTCGTCGAGGATCGGCCGAAAACTGGGCCGGCATTTCACGCGCGCATACCAGTTCTTGGCCTCGCGATGTTTGTCCCACGGAATGTCGCCAAGATAGTCGACAGCCGAGATATGAGATGCCGCGACCAGGTCAGCGTAGGTTAGATCGTCGCCAGCGAGCCAGTTCCGGTGTTCGGCCAAATAGTCGATATAGTCGAGATGAAAGCTAAGGCGGTCCTTGCCTTGGCGGATCTTTTCGGAGACCGGCTGCCCGCTGCGATAAAAGCGGCGCAAGACCTTCTCGCCGACCAGATTATTGGTAACTTCCGTGCCGAACCGCTGATCGAACCAGACCATCAGGCGTCTCGTTTCGGCCCGGCCTAGCGGATCCTCCCCCAGCAGCGGGCAATCGCCGTAAACCTCATCCAGATATTCGGTGATTACCCACAGCTCGGTCAGCGTCGTGCCGTCCGGTTCGATAAGTACCGGCACCTCGCCTGCGGGATTGACGGCCATGAACTCCTCGCGCCGTTCCCAAATCCGCTCAGCCTTCAGTTCGACGTCGAGGTTCTTTTCCGCCAAGGCGCTGCGGACGATTCTGCAGGCGGGCAGGAGGCTGAAATGATAGAGGGTTCGCATGGCGCGGGGACACTATACCAGCGCGCCATGCGGGTTAACCCAGATTTGAGGTCTCGTCCGTAATTCGTCAGGCCGGTCTGTGATGAACCCGCGGGCTGTGAACAACGGGCCGTGCGAACTGTCGTTTGAACAGGCGGCCCGCAGCCCTGAAGGCACCGGCAATTGCCTCAGCCTGAAGCCTGCGGCCGACCTGCAGATAGTGAATCGTGTGATCTTCCACGTCGCTCAATCTCTTGGTCATGGCAGTTCTCCGGTCTCGCATGATTGCGTTCGGTCGAACATAAGCGGTTACCCCAATACGAATAATTCGCTAAGATAGAATATGATTAGTTCTGAATCGGATAAAATCCTATGATGCAGCGCCTTGCCGGGATGGACGTGTTTGTTCGCGTGGTCGACGATGGCAGCTTTTCGGAAGCGGCACGCAGCCTTGGCCAAACACCGTCGGCGATTTCCAAACAGATCTCAGCGCTTGAGGACCGACTGAGCACAAGGCTTTTCAGCAGGACGACCCGCCGCCTGATGCTGACGGAAGCGGGGCGCACGCTGCTGGACAAGGCCCGGCCCATCCTGGAAGCGATGAACGAGGCGGAGGGCTCGGTCACCGCACTGAGCGACGCGCCGCGCGGTGTATTGAAGATCAACATCCCCATCGCGTTCGGCGAGGCACACATTGCCCCAATCTTGCCTGGCTTTCTCGCGCGCTACCCCGAGATCCGATTGCTGGTGGGCCAGTCGGACCGTTTCGTCGATCTGGTTGAGGAGGGGATCGACGTCGCGGTCCGTGTCGCGGAACTGAAGGATTCGAGCCTGATTGCCCGGCGACTGGCCCCCATGCGGCGCATCGTCTGCGCGGCACCGTCTTACTTGGAGAAGCACGGACGACCGACCAAGCCGGAAGAACTGAGCAATCACAATTGCCTTTCCTTCATCGAAAAGACCCACCAGATGGATTGGCGCTTTGGGTCGGCCGCGACTCAGCAATCGGTCGCCGTCAGCGGTTCGCTCAGCGCCAACGCTACCGAAACACTCCGTCACGCAGCCTTGGCCGGCGTCGGTATCGTGCGCCTGTCCAACTATGTGGTGATGCGCGACCTCAGGGCCGGTGACCTGGTCAGACTGCTGGTCGATTACGAGGTCCAGGAATCATCTGTCTACGCCGTCTTTCCCGCCAGCCGTCATTTGTCTCCTAAGACAAGAGCGTTCGTCGACTATCTGGTGGAAACCGTCGGCAGACCCAGCTACTGGCGCGAAAGCGGTCTCGAAGAAGATGATTAGGCGCGTTGCGCCGGGTCCAGACCGAACAGCTCCTCCAGTGTCGTCCCTTCGTCTTCCGCAGGTTGTGGCATTGGAAACGCAGCCGGTACCGGAGATCCGGCGGAAGGCATCGGCATACCTTCTGTCGTGGTTCCAGCGGAGATTGCGGGCACCTGAGCCGTGGTACCGTTCTGCTGATCACTCAGAAGCAGCGCTTCGTCCAACTGCTCACGATCTTCCGCCCCAGGCGGGGGTCGGTCCACAATCGCGACGAAGGGGGGAATCAATAGGACGAGCGCGACGCCGACACCTCCCCCAAGGACCGGCAATAGGGAAGAGAATGTCAATATCGCCGAGAATCCAGCGGCCATGTCCGGCGCCTCGGGATTGATAGCTGCGGCTGCCTGACCGGCAAGCATGAATACCATACCGACCAGACCCAGCAAAAAATAGGTCAGGAACAGGGGCCTTATGTACTGCCTCATGCTGACCTGGTCTGGGCCTCGGGTCGCATGTTGAGCCAACCCCCAGGTCAAGAAGAAGTAAAGACCCAGGCCAAACGCAAAAGAAACTGGATTTTGCGTCGTCTCAAATCCGGCCCAGCCAACCAGGCCGCTTGCGACGAGGATGCCGAGATTGAGAAGGACCCTGACAAACCAGAACCGCATTACCGACAGATCTCCGTGGCCAAAAAGCCCTGACTCATAGATCGAAAGTTCGGCCGCTACAACTCGCCCAATCGCCGCCGTCTATTCCGCCGGCTGCCGCAGCTCTAAATCGGCCGCCCTGAGGGGGTGTTCAAGTCGGTTTACCATCTCCTTGGGAATGACCTGCCAAAAACGGCCCTTCACCAAATCCCAATCGGTGAGGATCTGGTAGGCGTGCCGGCTTTGGGTTTCGTTGACATGCTCGTTGACAAGGTCGAGCACGATCCTCTCGTAATACTCGGTCTCAAGCCGTTGCCAGACCACGCTGTCCAGATTGACCCGATCCTCGAAGGTGCCATCGGTGTCGTAAACGAAGGTCATGCCGCCGGTCATGCCGGCCGCGAAGTTATCGCCCACACCGCCTAGGATCACCGCCGTTCCGCCGGTCATGTATTCGCAGCCATTGGAGCCGCAGCCTTCGACGACAACGGTCGCACCCGAATTGCGCACCGCAAACCGCTCGCCGGCCTGGCCGGCTGCAAACAGCTTTCCAGCTGTGGCGCCGTAAAGAACGGTGTTGCCGATGATCGTGTTGCCGGCGGTGTTGACGGCAAGCGGACTTGAGGTCAGCGGGCGAACGGTGATGGTTCCGCCCGATAGACCCTTTCCGACATAGTCGTTGGCGTCGCCGAACACCTCGAGCTTGAGGCCCTTCACCGCCCATGCACCAAGGGATTGGCCGGCCGACCCACGCAACCGCACCGTGATGTGCCCCGGCTTGAGTTCGGTCATGCCGAACTTGCGGGTGATCATCGCCGACAGGCGGGTCCCGATCGCCCGATAGGTGTTGCGGACATTGTAGGTCAGCTGCATCTTCTCGCCGACCTCGAACAGGGGCTTGGCATCCTTGATGATGCGAGCATCCAATGTGTCGGGGACCGGGTTGCGCTCTTCGCGCGTGCAGTACATGGCCTGATCGCCTGGGTCCGCCTTGGTCAGCAGCGGGTTCAGATCGAGATCATCCAAATGGGCCGCGCCGCGGCTAACCTGGTGCAGCAACTCGGTCCGGCCGATAAGCTCATTCAAAGTCCGGCAGCCAACGAGGGCGAGATATTCGCGCACTTCCTCGGCCATGAAGGTGAAGAGGTTTACGACCTTCTCCGGCGTACCGGTGAATTTCTCGCGTAGTGCCGGGTCTTGGACGCACACGCCCACCGGGCAGGTGTTGGAGTGGCACTGGCGCACCATGATGCAGCCCATGGCCACCAAGGAGGCCGTGCCGACGCCAAACTCCTCTGCCCCAAGAATGGCGGCGATGACGACATCGCGGCCCGTCTTAATGCCTCCGTCGGTACGCAGACGCACCCGGTGGCGCAGACGGTTCAAGGTCAGCACCTGATGGACCTCCGACAGCCCCATTTCCCAAGGAACGCCGGCGAATTTGATGGAAGTCTGCGGGCTAGCACCTGTGCCGCCTGCGTTGCCGGACACCAAGATCGTATCCGCGCCGGCCTTGGCCACGCCCGCCGCGATCGTCCCAATACCGGTCCGCGAGACCAGTTTGACAGTCACCGTCGCATCGGGGTTGATCTGCTTCAGATCGTAGATTAGCTGGGCCAGATCCTCGATCGAGTAGATGTCATGGTGTGGCGGCGGGCTGATCAACATCACGCCAGGCGTTGAGTGCCGAAGCTTGGCGATTTCGACCGTGACCTTGAAGCCGGGCAGCTGTCCGCCTTCGCCGGGCTTGGCGCCCTGCGCGACCTTGATCTCGATCTCTCTGCATTGGTTCAGATACTCAGCCGTTACGCCGAAGCGGCCAGAGGCGATCTGCTTGATCGCCGAATTCCAATTGTCGCCATTGGCGTCCGGCTTGAAGCGCGCCGGGTCTTCGCCCCCCTCGCCCGAATCCGACTTCGCACCGATCCGGTTCATGGCGACGTTCAAGGTGCCGTGCGCCTCTGGTGAGAGAGCCCCTAAAGACATGCCTGGCGTGATGAAACGCTTGCGAATCTCGGTGATGCTCTCAACCTCTTCGGGCTGCACCGGCTCACCCAAATTCTTAAACCCGAACAGGTCGCGCAGATTGATCGGCGGCTGCTCGTTTACCGCCGCGCAATACTTCTTGAAGGCAAAGTAGCTGTCCGTCGCCACCGCGTGCTGCAGCATGTGAACTAGCCCGCCCTCGTAAGCATGCTGTTCGCCTCCCTTCCGATAGCGGTAAAATCCACCGACGGGCAGGGCGACAACGGCCTGGTCCCACGCCTTCTGATGCGCCTCGAAGACCTTCTTTTGGATGCCCCCTAGGCCAAGACCTGAGATGCGACTGGACATGCCGGGGAAGAATTCGGCCACCATGGACCGGCTGAGGCCGACGGCTTCGAAATTGCAGCCACCGCGATAGGACGACACGATCGAAATGCCCATCTTGGACATGATCTTCAAAAGCCCGTCATCGACGGCCTTCTTGAAACGGCTAAGGCACACATCCAGGGAACGGTCGCCGAACAGCCCGCGCCGATGTCGGTCAGCGATAGATTCCTGCGCCACATAGGCATTGACGGTGGTCGCGCCGACGCCGATCAGCACGGCGAAGTAGTGAACGTCGATACATTCCATCGACCGGACGTTCAGCGACGTGAAGGTGCGCAGGGACTTGTTGACGAGGTGCGTGTGCACCGCGCCCGTCGCCAAGATCATCGGCATCGCGTAGCGGTCGGCAGCCACCCCCTCATCGGTCAGGATGACATGCGTCGCGCCGCCCCGGACGGCATCGTCGGCCTCCTGGCAAATACGCTGCAACCCGTCGCGCAACGCGTTGTCACCATCGTCAATGGCGATCGTGCAATCGATCTCGACCGCCGTTTCGCCCATATATTTGCGCATGGCGCGAAATTCGCCGGTGGTCAGCACGGGGCTTTCCAACTGCAGCATGTCGCACTGGGTCGCATCCTGGTCGAGGATGTTGCCGAGATTGCCGAGCCGGGTGCGCAGGCTCATCACACGTCGTTCGCGCAGCGAATCGATTGGCGGGTTAGTGACCTGGCTGAAATTCTGCCGGAAGAAATGATGCAG
>JBCCER010000125.1:0-13085 GCA_039030175.1 Pseudomonadota bacterium | reverse complement strand
AGCCTTGTCCATGTCTTTCAGCACGGACGGGTCCGGCATCAAGGAACGAAGCGTCGGTGTCAAATAATCCGAGGCTTCGGCGCTTGTAATGCCTCGTGCGACAAGTAATCGCGCGACCACGGGATCAAGATCGTGGCTTTGCCGCAGCGTCCGCACGGAACGATCATCCGCCGGACGTAGGTTCCAGCGGCGTCCACCGAGCGAACGCGCTACCTCGAGAAAGGCCCCCTCGGCGGAGATTTTCTTAGTCACTGATCGTGGGGCGTAAAGCCGGTCTTGCGACGGAAATTGTGCTGCGCCTCAATCAACCTGACTGTCCCGCTTTTGGACCGCATCACGATCGAATGGGTCATGGCCCCGCCGGCATAACGGCGGACGCCACGTAGCATCGGCCCGGTAGTGACACCTGTGGCAGCGAACATCACGTCGCCATGGGCCATTTCTTCCAGCCCATAGATCCGATCAAGATCGGTGACACCGTGTCTGGCGGCCCGTGCGCGCTCATCGTCATTGCGGAAGATCAAACGGCCCTGCATCTGTCCACCAATGCAGCGCAAGGCGGCCGCTGCCAACACACCTTCCGGCGCACCACCGGTGCCGATGTACATGTCAACCCCGGTGTCCGGCTGCGACGCGGCGATGATGCCGGACACGTCGCCGTCCGAGATCAGCATGATCCTGGCCCCAGCGTCCCTGACCTTTGCGATCAGCTCCGCGTGGCGAGGCCGGTCGAGGATGCAGGCCACCAGATCGGAAATGTTGCAGCGCTTTGCCAAAGCCAGCGATTTCAAATTCTGGGCCGGCGTGGAATCGATATCGATCAGCTCGTCCGGCAGTCCAGGGCCAACGGCGATCTTGTCCATATAGACATCCGGCGCCTTCAAGAAGCCGCCCTTGTTGGCCATGGCGATCACCGCCAGCGCGTTGGGGCCGCCCTTTGCCGTGATCGTCGTGCCCTCAAGCGGGTCTAGGGCGATGTCTAGCTCCGGCCCTTTTCCGACACCGACCCGTTCGCCGATAAACAGCATTGGCGCTTCGTCGCGCTCGCCTTCGCCAATGACCACTTCGCCATCGATGTAAAGGCTGTTCAAGGCTCGCCGCATGGCGTCGACGGCGGCCTGGTCGGCCTGGCGCTCGTCTCCCCGACCCATTTCCAGCGACGCCGAAAGGGCCGCGGCCTCGGTCACCCGCACGACTTCTAGCGCAAGATTGCGATCCATTACCGTCGCTACGTGGTCGTGGGCAGAGGTTTCGCTCAGGTCATCCGCGTTGGCATTTTGGGCCATAACTGTCCGTCTTCAGTGAACGAGGGTCTCTATTCTAATCAGATGCGGCGGTTCGAGCACGGCCTCTTCACGCTCCAACGCATCTATGACGTTTTGCATGCTGGCCTCATTGGTTTCATGGGTCACGATAACCACAGGAACCGCATCAGTATCAGAGCGTCCGCGTTGCAGCAGACTCTCGACGGAAATGTCGTTGTCGCGCATCAGGGCAGCGATCGTCGCGATGACGCCCGGCTGATCGCTGACCATCAGCCGCAGATAATAGGCGCCGCCCCGCCGCGAAATTGGGACCGCCTCTAACGGCGCCAAACCGCCGACCGGGGTGCCGAGTACCGGAACTTTGAAACCGCGCGCGATGTCGACAATGTCGGCCACCACGGCCGAGGCTGTCGGCCCTGCCCCGGCACCGGGCCCGACCATCATGACCTGATCGACAAAGTCGCCCTGGGCGATCACCGCGTTGAACACACCCTCAACGGACGCGATCGGCACGTCTTGCGGGACCAGGCACGGATGCACGCGCAGAGCGACGCCTTCTGGTCTGCGGCGCGCAATGCCCAGCAGCTTTACCCGGTAGCCCAACTCCTCGGCATACGCGATATCGCGAGCCGAAATCCGTCTTATCCCATCGACATAGACATCTTCGAAGGCGACAGTGCCGTTGAATGCCAATGCCGCCAGGATCGCCAGCTTGTGGGCGGCATCGACCCCGTCGATGTCAAAGCTAGGATCGGCCTCCGCATAGCCTTTGGCTTGTGCCTCGGCCAGCACATCGTCGAAGTCTCGGCCGCTGACCCGCATCTCCGACAAGATGTAGTTGCAGGTCCCGTTTAGGATTCCGTAAACGCCGTCGATCAGATTGGCTGATAAGCCTTCACGCATTCCCTTGATGATGGGAATCCCACCCGCCACCGCCGCCTCGTAGGCCAAGGTCGTCCCTGCCCCATCGGCAAGTGCGGCCAGCGTCCCCCCATGTTCAGCCAACAATGCCTTATTGGCTGTGACCACGGGTTTACCTGCGCTCAGAGCCTTTGTACACAAATCGTGCGCGATTCCGTCGGCGCCGCCAATTGCCTCCACGACCAGATCCACATCGGCATCGTCCGCCAAGTCCAATGCGTTGTCGTGCCAAGTGATGCGACTGAGATCGACCCCACGATCGCGCGTGCGGTCCCGCGCCGAAACGGCTGCAATTTCGATCGCTCTGCCGGCCCTTGCAGCAATCAGATTGTGGTGGCGCGTGAGCAGTGCCGCGACCGCCCCCCCTACGGTCCCGAGACCGGCGATACCTATCCTGAGCGAGTCTGACATTCGACCAAGCCTGTATGCTTTGTTTCAATTGACGTGGACTGGGACCGTGGCACAGGAATCACTGAGCAGCGACCTGCAACGTCTCAATTTCAGAAATTACTTTTGAATCGCCTAGGAACGCTTTGATATTTTTGACAGCCTGGCGAATTCGATGCTTGTTCTCAACCAATCCCAAACGAACATGGCCATCGCCATACTCGCCAAAGCCAACGCCCGGCGACACCGCAACCTTGGCCTGTTTTAACAGCAGTTTGGAGAAGGCCAGCGAGCCGAGATGAGCGAAGGGCTCGGGGATCGGCGCCCAAGCGAACATGGTCGCGTTTGGGCTGGGAACCTTCCAGCCGGCCGAGTCCAACCCTTCAATGAGCGTGTCTCGACGGTCACGGTAAAGAGCCCTAATCTCAGCAACGCATTCTTGCGGACCGTTGAGCGCAGCCGTCGCCGCGACCTGAATGGGGGTGAATGCCCCGTAGTCCAGATAGGACTTCACCCGAGCGAGTGCGGCGCAAAGTTTTGGATTGCCGGCCGCAAATCCGATACGCCAACCCGGCATGTTGTAAGATTTGCTGAGAGAGGTGAATTCGACGGCGATGTCCCTCGCCTCGGGTATCTGCAGGATCGACGGCGGCGGCTTGTCGTCGAAATAGATCTCGGAATAGGCGAGATCGGAAAGCACGTAGATTCCGTTCTCCCGGCAAAAACCGACAATCTGGCGATAGAACTCGAGATCGACGGTCTCGGCAGTTGGGTTCGATGGGTAGTTAAGTACCAGTGCGGTCGGCCTCGGTACGCTGTGGCGCACAGACCGTTCCAACAATTCCAAGAAATCGCCGCCAAGACCGATCGGGATGCTGCGTACGGCCGCCCCGGCAATGATGAACCCGAACATATGGATCGGATAGCTGGGGTTGGGCACCAGAATGATATCGCCCGGGCTCGTGATCGCTTGCGCGAGATTGGCGAGCCCCTCCTTGGACCCGAGCGTGACAACCACCTCGCTCTCAGGGTCGAGATCAACGCCAAAACGGCGGTCATAATAGCCGGCCAAAGCGCGCCGAAGGCCCGGAATGCCCCTCGAATTGGAGTAGCGGTGCGTGCGAGGATTCTGCACCGCCTCAATCAACTTATCGACAATGTGTTGAGGGGTCGGCTGATCGGGGTTGCCCATGCCGAAATCGATGATGTCATCGCCCGAAGCCCGGGCGGAGGCTTTCATCGCGTTCACCTCGGCAAAAACGTAAGGCGGAAGCCGTTTGATTTTGTGGAATTCTTGATCGATCACCGATCTTACCTATCCCCCATTTCGGGTCACCTAGCCCAGCCCACTACGGCCGGCTAGACGCTACGCGATAAATGCAGCCGTTGGCCGCTAGCAGCTTACTGGAAGGTGATGTCCACCCGGCGACTGCTGTCCTCGTTCTGTTCGGAGACATCCGTCAGCGTATTGGCGAACACAGATATCAACGCGGGGTCTACGCCATAGCTCACGAGTGCTGAAGCCACCGCGTTTGCGCGGTCAAGAGCGATACCCAGCGCAGCGGGCCGATTGGCCTCGCTCGACGCGTAGGCAAACCCGACGAGTCGGACCTCGCTGCCGGACTCGATCTGCCTGACGGCCGCGCTTTGTGCGATTGCGAGGCCGCCCAGGCTTAGCGTTGTCGAGCCGGAATCGAACACAACGCGCGCTCCATCGGGCGTCGTCGAACCAACCCCTAGACGATCCCTAACCGACTGCAGGATTGATCCGCTCGCCACGCTCGGCGGATCCTCGCCGCGGTTTATCGCCTCACGATCGGCTTCCAACTCGGCGCGAACCGCATCGGTCTCGTCACTGGTCGGCAGGTTGTCAGGCGTTTCCGGCACATCGGCGAGATTGGGAAAGTCGATCAAGCGCGGGCCGCGGCTTGATGGATCCGGGACGACACGCTCCGGCTCGACATTTGTGGTCGCGGATGGTTGCGGCGGAGGCGGCGTCTGGCTGACGACTGGGGCCGGCGTCGGCTGGGGCGGAGGAGCAGTATTGACCTGAGGCGGTGGCGGCGCAGCCGCGACCTGTTCACGCGGCGGAGGCTGAGGGGTCACCAGGGGTGTGGGTTCGGAAACAGGCGTGGGGGCGCTTTCCTCAATGTCTTCACCGATCTCATCGGTAGCCTCTTCTTCGGGTTCTCCCTCGGAGATTTGTTCGACAATCGGTGGTGGCGCCAGTTCCTGCCCCTCCGGCACCAGAACGGCAAAAGCAGGCAACTCAGCCTCCTCGACCCGCTGAACTCTGCCGCCCGTGGGCTCGATGTCGCCAGCATAGGTGCTGCCGCCCAACGCGCTAAGCCCGCTCGATGACCCGCCGCAGCCGGAGAGCAATGCACCGGCGGCGGCACCCACCAAAACGGTCATCACTAAGCGATATGGCTTGGCGCTCGACCCTGCCGCGATCAGACTGTTTACCAGCATTGTCCTGCCCTATCCCCCTGCTCTTCCCTCAATGCGCCTGGGCTGCCGTCAATACAAGAAAGCGCTGGCATTTCAAACCTTCAAAGCCATTTGGCGCCCATCGCGCCGTGCCAGGATACTCCCCCGGCGGCGATTCCGTCATGCCAATTCCGTGGTCAACCATTGTCGCGGGTCAAAATCTAGGCTACGGACCGGTCAAAACTATATTCTAGACAGCCGACTTTGTGGTTCAGAGGGTCAGAATCCGACCATCCCGGGACAGATCGGCGAAATGGAGGCAGAACTCGTGGCAACAAAGGGACAACAGTCGAGCGGCGGCCGTTCCGCCGGGACTGGGGCAACGCAAGGTACCTCTGGAGGAATAGGGTCGAACGGCTTCCGCCAACCGGACTTTGCAGCGATGGGCCGCGTGTGGTCGGACATTGCCGAGCGCAGCCAGCGCTTGGTCGGGGAGTTCTTGGAAAGACAAGCGACCCAGGGCAATCAAGCAGCACCCAACCTCGATCCCCTCAATATCGGCGGCGCGTTCATGGAAATGACGTCCAAGATGGTCGCCGACCCCGCAAAGCTGGCTCAGGCGCAAATGGGCTTGTGGCAGGACTACGTTACCCTCTGGCAGCGTACCGCCGTGCGCATGATGGGCGGCGATGCCGAAGCCGTCGCCAACCCGGAACGCGGCGATCGCCGCTTCAAGGACAGCGCTTGGGACGAGAACACTCTGTTCGACTTCATCAAGCAGTCGTATCTGCTGTCGGCGCGTTACGTGCAGTCGGCGGTGCGAGAGGTCGACGGGCTTGACGCCAAGACCGCACAGAAAGTCGACTTTTATACCCGCCAGTTCGTCGACGCCATGGCGCCCTCCAATTTCGTGATGACCAATCCCGAGGTGCTGCGCACCACGCTGGAAAGCGGCGGTGAAAACCTGGTGAACGGTCTGGACAATTTGCTGGGCGATCTGGAGAAGGGCAAAGGCGAACTGCAAATCTCTATGACCGACAAGACCGCCTTTGAGGTCGGCAAGAACATCGCGGTCTCACCCGGCAAGGTCGTCTACCAGAACGATCTAATGCAGTTGATCCAGTACAGCCCGACGACCGAAAACGTCGCGCGGCGACCGCTGCTCATCATCCCACCTTGGATCAACAAGTTTTACATCCTGGATCTGAGGCCGAAGAACAGCTTCATCAAATGGGCGGTCGATCAGGGTTTGACCGTTTTCGTCATTTCTTGGGTCAATCCAGACGCCGAACTCGCGGAGAAAGACTTCGACAGCTATCGGACCGAGGGGCCGATGGCGGCTCTCGACGCGATCGAGCAGGCTACCGGCGAACGGGAGGTCAATGTAATCGGCTACTGCTTAGGTGGCACGCTGCTATCGGCGACCTTGGCGGTGATGAAGGCCCAAGAAGACGACCGGATCAAAAGCGCGACCTACTTCACCACGATGGTCGACTTCGAAGAAGCCGGCGAGTTGAGCGTCTTCATCGATGAAGAGCAAATCGCCGCCTTGGAAGCACAGATGGATCGAGACGGCTATCTCGACGCATCGTCTATGGCGAACACCTTCAACATGCTGCGCGCCAACGATCTGATCTGGTCGTTCGTGGTCAACAACTACCTTCTAGGCAAGGATCCATTCCCGTTCGATCTGTTGTATTGGAACAGCGATTCGACACGGCTGCCGGCCGCCATGCACAGCTTTTATCTGCGCAACATGTATCAGGACAATCTGCTGGTCGAGCCGGGCGGCATCAGCCTGGGCGATGTGCCGATTGATCTGACGACGATCGACATCCCATCATTCATTCTGTCGACCAAAGAGGATCACATCGCGCCCTGGAAGGCGACCTATGCTGCGACCCAGCTTTACGGCGGTTCGGTGAAGTTCTGCCTCAGCGGATCTGGCCACATCGCCGGCGTCGTGAACCCTCCAGAAGCCGAGAAGTACGGTTATTGGACCAACAGTCGCAATCCGAAGTCACCCAACAGTTGGCTGCAGGGGGCGACCGAACATAAAGGGTCCTGGTGGCCGGAATGGAAGAAGTGGCTGAATCGATTTGCTGGCGGCAAAGTACCCGCTCGTGAACCGGGAGATGGAGCGCTCAAACCGATGGAAGATGCGCCCGGCAGCTACGTCGCCAATCGGGTCATTGATTGAGGCCGGAAAGAACCTTCGGCTGAAATCGGGCCTGCCATTCCCGAGCGAACGATCCTGACGTAATGTCCGACCGCTGGGCCCTGCCCGCCCTACTGGTAATCACCGGCACATTAAACGGCCTGCTGGCGCCATTTGCGAAGGTCGCCGTCGAGGCTGGTGTTCCTCTAACCGCGTTTCTCTTCTGGCCTGCGCTCGGCGCCGGCCTTCTGTTGACGGTACTGGCGACACTTCGCGGAACCCCGCCGAAACTAACGTTGCGGTATTGCCGATACGGTCTGATCACGGGCGGCATCAGTTTCGCCTTTCCCAACTTCGTCGTCGCCTGGGTGGTCCCGTATCTGGGCTCCGGCCTGACCTCGCTCATGTTCGTACTTTCCCCGCCGATAACCTATGCATTGGCGGTCGGCATCCGGTTGGATTCAATACGACTTATTCGAGTGCTGGGAATATTACTGGGCGGCGTTGGCGCGCTGATGATTCTGTTGCCTCGCAGCGGCTTGCCATCCGTGGATCAATTCAACTGGATGCTGATCGCATTCCTCATCCCAGCTTCAGTGGCGCTTGGAAACATCTACCGGACGGTCGACTGGCCACCAGGCGCTCAAATCCTGCCATTGGCAGCCGTTATGATGTGGGGGGCAGCTATATGGTTGGGCGCTGGGATGATAGCTGCCGATCATTTCTATTGGCCGTTTGGCCTTACCCATGCGGGCGATTGGGCCGTCTTAGCCCAAATCGCGGCCACGACATTGGCCTACATCGCCTTTTTTGAGCTTCAGAGGCGCGGCGGGCCGGTCTACCTCAGTCAAATCGGCTATCTGATTACGTTGACCGGTATGGTCGCTGGAATAGCGTTTCTGGGTGAACGGATGACTTGGTGGATTTGGGCGGCCCTACCCGTCATGTTTGCCGGGTTGGCGATGGTCAATGCCCAGCAGAGCAGCCGGAAGTAAATCCCTCATACAACGGGCTCACCTGTAAGATTTGGCCCCATTCTTGTCGAACTGCTATCCTTGGGTCCATGACACTGAGGGACGTCGGACTACGAGATCTTGCTGCGCAGGGACGCCGGGCCTTGCTAGGCTTAGTTCTCACACTACTGCTGCCTCTCGATGGGGCTTTGGCCGACGGACGGCTGTCTGTCGACTGCACGACGACCGCCTCGCGCTTCGAGGCCTTTCGTATGCCGATGCCGGTCTTAAGCCGAACGGCAGAGATCCTGGTCTACCTCCCGCCCGGTTACGACTGCGCGACCTTGCATCGGTATCCCGTATTCTATCTCAACGACGGCCAAGATCTCTTTGAGTGGAGTTGGCCACGGTCGACGCTCGACCCTGAAGCCGTCGCCATGATCGCATCGGGGCGTCTTGGCTACGGCACGTGGCGGCTCGAAACCCAACTCGACAGTGCGGTGGCCGAAGACCGACTGCCGCCGATGATCATCGTAGGTATTGGTTCCGGCAACGGACCGCGCTCTCGAGATCTAGTCCCCGTTCCATGGAGCGGATCGGTTGAGGGACGCGGTGTCGACTTCGGCCAGTTCATCTCAGGATCCTTGATACCGGAGATCGATCGCCGGTACCGAACGCGCGCAAACCGGTTTTGCCGCGGCATCGGCGGGGCGTCTCTCGGCGGTGTCAGTGCGCTGCATATCGGGTTAGCCCATGCACACCAGTTTGGACTGGTCTTGTCGATGTCGCCGGTGTTAGGCGATCAGGCAATCGCCGATCATGTCGCCGGACTCTGGCGCACATCCGGCGAAGGCGCCCGCTCCACCATCTTGGTCGATTTCGATATGGGAGCCGTCGGTGATGCCGACTTGATCTGGCTCACCGACCTACTCAGCGATATGTCCGGCGGGCATCGGACGATCGTGGAGCGAGCTTTGGGTTCGACCCATACGATTGATTCCTGGGCTGAGCGGGTCATACCTGCAATGGAAATCTTGATCGGCAACAGATGCGAAGGCTAGTTTGAAGCTCTTGTTTCCGATCGTGATTTCTCAACACATTCAGAACATTGTAGCGGCCGCGTCGGCGACGCGATAGTGTCGGTCACACGTTTCGGAGAGCATCTGCTTGGGGAGATCGCATGATAAAGGCCATAACATACAGCTTAGCCGTTCATAAGATTCGGCTGGGTGTGTTGTTGCTTGTGGGACTCTTGGCCGCTTGCGATTCGGAAAGCGATCAGCCGGCGGTTGCCGGCGAAGCGCCGCCACCGCCCTCCGTGGAGGTGGAGACCATCGCCTTCCAGGAGGTGGCCACGTCCGGCCAGGTGATTGGGCGGACGGAGGCATCGCAAAGGGTTGAGTATCGCGCCCGCGTGACAGGCTTCCTTCAAGAGCAGGCATTCACTGAAGGTTCGCTAGTCGATGAAGGCGACCTACTATTTCGGATCGACGATGCTGAGTATCAGGCCGCGCGCGATGCGGCATCGGCAGACGTTCAGGGGGCACAGGCAACCCTGACACAGGCACAAACTGAGCTGGAGCGTACCGAAACCCTGTTTGAACGGGGCAATATCGCGGAGTCGACGCGCGACGAACAACGCGGAGACGTTGCAAGAGCGGAGGCCGCACTGGCAGCAGCCCAGGCCGCGCTAGACCGAGCAGAACTCGATCTCGGCTACACCCAGATACAATCGGCCGTCGCCGGACGTGTCGGCGAAAGCCAGGTCGATGTCGGCAACCTTATCGGACCGGACAGCGGTGTTTTGGCCACTGTCATCGCCCTTGACCCGATGTATGTCACCTTCTCGATCTCCGAAAGGGTTCTGCTCGCGGCCCAGGCCGATGCTGTGGAGAGTGGCGAGATCAACCTTCCGACCGTCGAGATTGAGCTGGCCGACGGGTCAGCCTACCCGACGCTGGGCAGCATCGACTTCATCGACAATGAGGTTGATATCACGACGGGCACCCTGCGCATCCGCGCTGTTTTTGACAATCCGGACGGCCAACTGGTGCCAGGACAATTCGTGGAAGTGGTCTTGACGACGGCTGAAACCGAAAACGTCGCCTTGGTTCCCCAATCCGCCGTACAGCAAAATCAGACCGGTTACTTCGTATTGGTTGTTGATCCCGAAAACCGGGTAGAGGCCAGAACAGTCACGACCGGGGCCCGTATCGACGGCAACTGGGTTATCGAGTCGGGGCTTGAAGAGGGCGAAACCATCGTGATCGAGGGCGTGCAAAGAGCGCGACCTGGCGGCCTGGTTACCCCCGTCGAACAAACCGGCGGCTAAAACCATGATCAGCGCCTTTTTCATCGATCGGCCGAAGTTTGCATTCGTCATCTCGATCGTGATCGTTCTGGCCGGCTCACTGTCGATGATGGTCCTGCCGATTGCCGAATTCCCCGACATCACGCCCCCCCAAGTGCAGGTTACCGCCAGCTATCCTGGCGCCAGCGCTCAGGTCGTCGAAGAGTCGGTTGCGGCAATCATCGAGGCGGAGGTCAATGGTGTTGAGGACATGATCTACATGTCCTCCTCAAGCACCAACAACGGCGATTACAGTCTGGCCGTCACGTTCGAGGTTGGCACCGATTCGGATCTCGCGCAGGTGAATGTGCAAAACCGAGTGTCGGCGGCCATGCCACGCCTGCCGAGCGACGTGACACGCGGCGGCGTTTTGGTGCGAAAGCAATCGACCGCGATGCTGATGATTCTGTCGCTGTATTCGCCCAACGAAGATTTCGACCAGCTTTTCCTGAGTAACTACGCGGACATCAATCTCCGCGATACGCTCGCCCGCGTGCCCGGCGTCGCCCTGGTCGAGAATCTCGGCGCGCTCAACTACGGCATGCGGATCTGGCTTGAGCCGGACAGATTGGCGACCCTCGAACTGACGCCAAGTGATGTAATAGCGGCCATCAGAGACCAAAATCTACAGGCCTCCGCTGGTGCCGTTGGTTCGGAGCCGGCGCCTGCTGGGCAGCAGCTGACATACACGATCTCGTCCGAAGGGCGGCTGGTAGAACCGCAAGAGTTCGCCGACATCGTGCTGCGCGCCCGCAACGATGGCACCAGCGTCACGATCGGCGATGTCGCACGGGTCGAACTCGGATCGCAAAGTTACGGCTGGCGCGCCGGGCTCGACGGCGGCGATGCCGCCCATCTGGCCGTGTACCAGTTGCCGGGTGCAAACGCGCTAGCCGTTGCCGATGCTGTACGGGCCGAGGCCGAACGCCTATCGCAGCGCTTCCCGACAGGGGTTGAATATACCGTTGCTTACGACACGACGGTGTATGTCCGCACATCGATTGAAGGCGTCATCGAGACCTTGTTCATTGCCATCGTTTTAGTGGTGCTGGTCGTCTTCATCTTCCTGCAGGACCTACGTTCCACCCTTGTCCCCGCCATCACAATTCCGGTTTCGCTGATCGGTACATTCGCCGCCATGCTTGTGTTCGGCTTGACCATCAACACGGTCACGCTCTTCGCGCTAATTCTGGCGATTGGCGTGGTGGTTGACGATGCGATCGTTGTGGTCGAGAACGTCCAACGCCTGATGGCCGAGGGGCGCAACTCGCGCGAGGCAACCCGCGCTGCCATGATGGAGGTGTCCTCACCGATCATCGCCACGACACTGGTTCTGTTGGCGGTGTTCATTCCGATCGGCTTCGTGCCGGGTCTGACAGGCCAGTTCTATCAGCAATTCGCGATCACGATCTGCGTTGCGGTCGTCATCTCATCGCTCAACGCGCTCACGCTGAGCCCGGCCCTTTGCGCCAGCTTTCTGCGGCCGCCTAAACAAAACCGCCGCGGCCCGCTTGCCTGGTTCGAAGGACTGCTCAATGTTTTGACGCGGGGTTATTCGGCAACCGTCGGATTTCTTGTACGCCGCGTCTTGATCGTCCTTGTCGTTTTCGCCGGTTTGATGGTCGTCGTCTACCAAGGTTTGATGACCCTGCCGACCGGTTTTCTGCCGTCTGAAGATCGCGGCGCGTTCTTTGTCGATGTTAGTTTGCCGGAGGGCGCAACGCTCGAACGTACTGAGCTGGTTGTTGCCGAGGTTGAGCAGATCATCGAAGCCACGCCGGGCGTCGCGGACGTGCTTACCGTTAGCGGCTTTAGCATTCTGGGCGGCGGACAGTCCGCCAATGCTGGCCTGCTAATTGGCATTCTTGAACCATGGTCGGAACGAACGGATCCCTCGCTATCGTCGACCGCAATCGTCCATCAGCTTCGCGGCCAGCTGTTCTCGGTCCTCGGCGCCAATATCGTACCGTTTGAACCGCCGCCGATTTCGGGCCTTGGCACGACCAGCGGCTTCGAATTCGTTCTTCAGGATGCCGAAGGAAGGTCGCCGGCGGAATTGGTATCGGCGCTCAATGGCTTGATTTTTGAGGCGAACGGCAGCGAAATGCTGCAAGGCGTTTTCAGCACCTATCAAGCAAACTCGCCCCAACTCATGGCGGTCGTAGACCGGCAGAGGGCGACGGCACAGGGCGTGCCGCTTGCCGACATCTATGAGACGCTGCAGTCAACGATGGGGGCGTACTACGTCAACGACGTCACGCTTTTCGGACGCCCCTTCCGTGTCATGGTCCAGGCCGATGCCGAATACCGTGCGGTGCCGGACGACATCCTGGCGCTCTACGTTCGAAACCAGGACGGCGCGATGATCCCGATGGGCTCATTGGTCGAGGTCACGCCCATTGTCGGGGCGGACTCGATCGAACGCTATAACCTGTTCCGGTCCGCAACGGTTAACGGCAGTCAGGCGCCGGGCTTTAGCTCCGGCCAGGCCATTCAGGCCATGGAGCAGGTTGCCGACACCACACTGCCGGCCGGTTACGTCTATGAATGGTCGGGCCTGACGCGGCAGGAAATCGCAGCCGGCGCAGCAGGATCGCTGGTCATGCTGCTGTCGGTCATCT
>JBCCER010000124.1:0-13110 GCA_039030175.1 Pseudomonadota bacterium | reverse complement strand
TCGCCGGTCGCAATAGGGCCTGCATCGACGTCGATCAGATCATACCAGCGGCGCGCCAAATCGCTTCTTGTCGAAACCTTGATCGTCGGCATGGCCTCAAGGCTGTAGGGCGTTCCGCGACCTGTCGTGAAGACATGGACAGTGGCGCCTGCGGCTAACTGAAGAGTCCCGCAGACAAAGTCGCCGGCCGGCGTGGCAACATAGTTGAGACCCTTTTTTTTAACCCGATCACCTGGAGCGACCACACCGTTAATCGGAGCGGTCCCGGATTTGGCAATCGATCCCATCGCCTTTTCGACGATGTTGGAGAGGCCGCCCGCCTTGTTGCCGGGAGATGTGTTGGCCGACCGGTCGACCTGTCCCCGTTTGAGATAATGATCGTACCAGGACAGTTGCTCAATCAGCGCGTCGGCCACCTCGGCAGAGGCGGCGCGGGCCGTTAGCTGATCGATACAATCGCGAACCTCCGTGTTTTCGGAGAACATGGTTGTTGCCCCAGCGCGGACCAGAAGGTCGCTCGCATGACCGACGGCGGGGTTCGCAGTGACACCGGAAAACGCATCCGAGCCGCCGCATTGCAAACCGACAATGAGATCGGCAGCCGGACAGGTCTCGCGTTGACGCCGGTTCAGTCGATCGAGATGGGCTTCGGCAGTTTCCATGATCGACCGGATCATGGCTTCAAAACCCATGTTCTGATCGTCCTGCAGGCGCACGAGATCCGGCATGTCCATATCAGGAAATAAGAGGCCGGGCTGGAGCTTTTCGCACCCCAGGCTGACGGTCATTACCTCGCCGCCGAAATTCGGATTCTGACTGATGTGGCGCAGAGTTCGGATTGGAATCTCCGCATCCGGCGCGTCGATAGCGATCCCACAGCCATAAGTGTGTTCCAGCGATAAGACACCATCCACATTGGGATAGTTCGGCAAGATCTCCGTCCGGATGCTCCTTACCGCGTGGTCGACAATGCCCGAAACGCACTGAACCGTGTTGGTGATCGCCAGCAGATTGCGGGTGCCGACAGTGCCATTGGGATTGCGATAGCCCTGAAAGGTCTTGTTCGTGAGTTCCGGCCCCGGGGATACCACTTTGGTGGACATCGGTAGTCCGGTCGGCTCAAGCACGGTCGGTATACGAAGCCGATGCTCATTGACCCAAGTTCCGGCCGGCAGGTCCATGGCCGCATAGCCGATGACGACGTTGTAACGTCGAATCTCTTCGCCCTCGGCTAGATCAACCAATGCAACCTTATGGCCCGGTGGGACACATTCGCGCAGCACCACCCCGCCGGGCATGTGCGCCCCTTCCGACAGGCCGAGGTCGTTGACGACAATGGCGACATTGTCCGCCTGGTGCATCGTGATCAAGCGTGGTGCGTCAGCCGGGGTCGTTTCGGTGGCCATCAGAATTTAGGGCGCCCGAAATTCCAGTCTGGCCAGTGTTTTTTCATCTCGGTTTCATCGTCGCGCACCCTAAGCCCGCAATCCAGATAGTTCTGGTGCAAGCGTTTCAGCTCTGCTCGATCGAGTGTGATGCCCAGGCCCGGGCCCTTCGGCACCTGCAGCGCACCGTCACTGAATTCGAGCTTGCCGCCTTCGATCACCTCGTCCGTTTGCCACGGATAGTGAGTGTCGCAGTCATAGGTTAGATTCGGCGTCGCGGCGGCCAGATGGGTCATGGCAGCCAGACTGATACCCAGATGAGAATTGGAATGCATGGAGAGGCCAATGCCCCAGATGTCGCAAATCCGCGCGAGTTCACGGCTGGCCTGAAGTCCGCCCCAATAGTGATGATCGGAAAGAATGACCCTGACCGCATCCTGCGTAATACCCGGAGGCAAATGCTCCGGCGCAACGACATACATATTGGTGGCCAAGGGAATGTCGGTTGCAGCTTGAACCTTCGCCATCCCTGGAATACCCGGCGTAGGGTCTTCAAGATACTCAATCAATCCGGTTAAACGCGGCAAAAGGCCGATCGAGGTCTCGACTGTCCATCCGCCATTGGGATCAATCCGGAGCGGCGCATCGGGGAACGCCGCACGCAGCGCTTCAAGCCCGGCCACCTCCTCGTCCGGCGGGAGGACGCCTGCTTTGAGTTTGATGGCATCGAAGCCATAGAGGTCGATCATACGACGGGCTTGTTCGACAAGACCTTCAGGCGTCAGGGCCTCGCCCCAAACATCGGAGGCCGCCTCATCGATATGGTGGGCGAATTTGTAAAAGAGGTAAGCCGAGAACGGTACGGTCTCACGGACTTGGCCGCCCAGAAGATCGCACACCCGGCGGCAGGTGGATTTGCCAAAGGCATCCCACATCGCCACCTCGACCGCTCCAACGAGACGCGGGATGAGCCGGCCATCACCGGTGTTGTATCCAATCGTGGCGTCTTGAACGGCCGTTTTGCAGCGTTGCGTAAGGCCATTCAGGTCGGTCACATCCAGGCCCGGCAATGTGGGGGTTAGTTTTGCCAATCCATTAAGAACGAACTCCGTGCCATAGCTCTCTCCCAAGCCGACAACACCGTCTTCGGTCTCGACCTCGATAATCGAGCGCAGCGCGAAGGGCTCATGGCAACCGGCATTGTTCAGCAGCGGCGGGTCGTAAAAGGCAATCGGCGTGACCCGAACGTCAGCAATTCGCGTGTCAGACAAGGTTGGCCTCGATGTATTCCAAGTTCAGATCCTGTCCAAGCCCCGGTTCTTGGCGCGCATGGACATATCCGTCCGCGTCCATCTCGTCGTCGATCCGGTTCTGGAACTCCTTGGGTTTGTCATAGTCTATGAACGGGTGTAGCAATCCGCGCTCATAAAAGGTCGTATTGTGGATCCCGCAGGCGACGGCGAGATTGCCCGCGCCCGTCCCATGCAGTTCACACGACATGTGAAAACTCTCCGCCATATGAGCGATCTTCAGGGTCGGGTTGATGCCGCCCACATCCCAGACACCGGCCCTCACCAGATCGCAGGCATCGTGTTTGACCCATTCGGCTCGGGTCCAGTGTTTGCCGGTCATGGTTTCCGGCCCGAGAATGTTGAGCTTGCGTAGGTTGTCAGACAGCCATTTGTAGGACGAGATCGACGCCTCCTCCATCGGCTCTTCCATCCATCGATAGTCGAGCTCTTCCAATTTCTGGCCGAGCCACAGCGTATCGGTGCGCGAATAGAAATGATGCGGGTCCAGCATCAGCGGGATGTCAGGCCCTACAGCCTCGCGTACTGCCGCACAGGCCTTGTAGTCCATGCGCACATCCGGGGCGCCAGGAACCGGCGGCATCCAGCCATGGAGTTTGACCGCCTTGTAGCCGCGCTCGTTCACCATCCAATCGGCGAACCGGGCATAGTCTTCCGGCGTGGCTAGCCCGTCTTCCAAATCGTCGCCGCACATGGTGGAACCATAGGCCAGGATCTTGTCGCGGTGCCCGCCAAGCAGCTTCCATACAGGCTGGCCGGAAACCTTGCCGACCAGGTCCCACAGCGCCAGGTCGATCGCCGCCAACACCCGATCGGTCAAAAGACCGCCTGAAAGCCTTTGCCACTTGTAGATCTTGAACCATAGCTTGTCAGTGCAAAGCGGGTCCTCACCGACCAGGTTCGGCCGCACATAGCGATCCAAGATCGAATCCGTCAGATCGGATGGGCGAGCAATGATCTGTCCGCTATGGCCCGTGTCCGTGGTGATCGTGAGTAGTGCGCTGGTCGTTTCGCTTTCCGGGCCGGGATGGGCGTGTCCATCGCTGTCGGAGACCGTGTTGGTCTTGTGACGGAAGCGCTTGACCGCAAGAGACTCAATCTTCATGGGGCTTTCTCTAGGGTGGTCATCAAGACAATGTTGGGGACGCACAACGCCGTCGGCATCACGCGTCTTCGCGATAGCGGTGGCGTTGTCTCTTGCCGCGCAGGCTGGGGTCGGGGATCGGCACCGACGATAGCAGGGCCTTGGTGTAGGCATGCTGCGGATCGGTGATGATCTGTTCGGTCTCACCGATTTCGACGATCTTGCCGCGATACATCACCGCGACCCGATCGCAGAAATAACGGATCACCGCCATGTCGTGGCTGATGAATATGAAGGACAGGCCCATTTCGGCCTGAAGGCGCAACAGCAAGTCGAGAACTTGGGTACGGATCGACACATCCAGAGCGGAGGTAGGCTCGTCTGCGATTACGAGCTTCGGCTCGAGCGCAATGGCCCGCGCGACCACGATGCGCTGACGTTGGCCGCCTGAGAAAGCGTGTGGATACCGCTCCATCATGGCCGGTTCCAACCCAACCTCAGTCAAGAGGTGCGCCACCCGATCTTCCAACTCCTTTCCCTTGACGACCCGGTTCACTACCAGCGGTTCTGCGACCAACTGCTTTACGGTCATTCGCGGGTTCAGCGAGGCGAACGGATCCTGAAAGATCATGCGGATTTGCTTGTGCGTATCGCGCATCTCTCCGCCGCGAGCGGCGACGAGGTCTCGCCCCGCATAGTCGATGCTGCCGGCGTTGGGATTGTAGACGCGCGCGATGCAACGCCCCACGGTCGTCTTGCCCGAACCGCTTTCACCAACGATGCCGAGCGCTTCACCCTGCTTTAGCGAGAAGCTCACCCCGTCGACGGCCTTGGTCACATCCGTGACGCGCTGGAGGAACCCCTCCCGCTTTTCGAAGTGCAGCTGCAGGCCTTCGACCTTTAGGATCTCGCTGGCATCTGCCGCCGGTCGGACCTTGGCGCTCGCCGGTTCCTCTAACCTCTTCACGGCCCCCAGCAGCTTTCGCGTATATGGGTGTTGGGGCGCATCGAAGATCTGATGGATATCGCCCTTTTCCACGACGCGGCCTTTTTCCATCACCACAACCTCGTCGGCGATTTCGGCCACCACACCCATGTCATGGGTGATGAACATGATCGCCATACCGAGATCGCGCTGGAGATTGTTCATCAGGTCCAGGATTTCGGCCTGGGTTGTTACGTCGAGCGCGGTGGTCGGCTCGTCCGCGATGAGAACATCCGGATGGCAGGACAGCGCCATGGCAATCATGGCGCGCTGGCGCATCCCGCCTGAATATTCGAACGCGTACCGATCCAAGGCCTTTTCCGGCTTGGGAATTTCCACTTGTGCCAGCACCTCGGCGGCCATGCGGCGCGCTTCCTTCTTGCCGACGTCGCGGTGCAGCCGAATGGCCTCGATGATCTGATTGCCGATGGTGTGAACGGGCGATAGAGAGCTCATTGGCTCCTGAAAGATCATCCCGATCCGGCCACCACGGATTGAGCGGATTTCCTTGCCGCGCGGATTGAGCGCGGTCAAGTCGCGGGCATCGGCGTCGTCTGGGGCGAACATGATCCGCCCGCTGTTAATCACGCCGGGCCTGGGCACCATGTTGAGGATCGTGCGCGCGGTGACGGACTTTCCCGAACCGGATTCGCCGACGACGCAGGTTGTCTTGCCACGGTAAAGGTCGAAGCTGACATCGTGCAGTACGTTCAACGCGCCTCGGCGCATAGCAAAACCGACATTGAGATTCTCGATCGAAACGATCGGCCTTGCGTCACTGGACATAGGGATCAGCGGCATCGCGCATGCCGTCCCCTAAGAAATTGAAGGCCAGAACCGCGACGACGACAAAGCCGCCGGGAATAAACAACCAGGGCGCTTGGCTGATCGAGACGATGTTCTGTGCTTCTTTCAGCAGGACCCCCCACGAGATCGCCGGAGGTTGCAACCCGAGGCCGAGGAACGAGAGGGCCGTCTCGGCCAAGATCATCAAGGGGATCGCCAATGTGAGCGAGGCGATGATGTGGCTGGTGAGAGATGGCAGCATGTGGCGGAAAATAATCCGTCTTTCCGACGCACCGTCCAGCCGAGCGGCAATCACGAAGTCATCATTCTTCATCGCCAAGAATCGGCCGCGCACGACCCTGCCCAGCTCGGTCCAGCCGACAAGACTGACGATCAAGGTGATGACGAAATACTGTTGATAGACGGGCCAACTGGGTGGCAGAGCTGCCGCTAGCGCTAGCCAAATGGGAATAGTCGGCAGACTGAGCACGAACTCAATCATCCGCTGGATAATCGCGTCGGTCCGGCCGCCATAGTATCCCGAAAGGCCGCCTAACGTGACGCCCAGGACGAGACTGATCGCAACCCCGACAAGCCCGATCGACATCGAGATCCGGGTGCCATAGATGACCCGGCTGAACATGTCGCGCCCCAGTCGGTCCGCGCCGAACAGGAAAAAACTGTCGCGCGGATTGACCGTCGCGAACAGATGGATGTCGGTGGTCCACAGGCCCCAAAACTCATATTCAGGCCCTCGCCCGAACAGCTCGAGATAGATCTTTTCCCCGGTGGGCACATAGGTAACCGCCAGGGTCTCCGGGTCGCGCTCGCGGCCCATTTCCCAAACAAAGGGGCGGATGCTAAGACCCTCCTCCGTCCGGTCGAAGAAGTGGATCATCTGTGGCGGGTGATAGACCGCCCGGCGGTTTTGTTGGGACGGGTCGTCCGGCGCCACGAACTCCGCAAAGATCGAAATCAGATACAAGAAGGCGATCACGACCAGTCCGACCATGGCCAGCTTATGCTTTTTGAAGGCCCACCAGGTCAGTTGCCATTGCGAGGCGATGGCGACTTGGTTGGCCGAATGGTCGGGCTCGATGATCGGTGCGTCGTGGGTGTGGCTTTCCGCCGGAAGGGTCGCGCTATGCGGCTCGTCCTCCGCGCGGTCTTTGGGCGCGTCAGTCATAGCGCACCCTGGGATCAAGCAAGACGAGCAGGATGTCGGATATCAACATGCCGATGACGGTCAGGGACGACAGCAACAGCACGAAAGCACCGGCCAGATACATGTCCTGGCTCAGCAGCGCTTGCAGCATCAGCGGCCCTGCTGTCGGCAAGCTCAAGACAATCGCTGTCACGACCGCACCGGAGACGAGGTTCGGCAAAACCCAGCCGATCGTCGACACGAACGGATTCAGCGCAACCCGCACCGGATACTTCATGATCAGCCAGAATTCGGACAGACCCTTGGCTCGCGCCGTATCCACATAAGGCCTGTTCAACTCGTCAAGCAGATTGGCCCTCATCACCCGGATCAGGCTCGCCGTCGCAGAGGTGCCCAGCACAACAACCGGCAGCCAAAGATGCTCGATCAAATTCCAAACTCGAGCCCAAGACCAGGGCGCGTTCTGGTATTCCGGCGAGAAGAGCCCGCCGACATCGGAGCCGAAATAGACGACGCCGATATACATAAGGACCAGGGCCAGCAGGAAATTCGGCGTCGCCAGGCCAATGAAACCGATCGTGGTCGCGACGTAATCCCCGATGGAGTATTTGCGGACCGCCGAATAAACGCCGATCGGGAAGGCAATCGCCCAGGTGAACAGCAGTGTGGCGAATGACAGCATCACTGTCAGCCCCATCCGACCCCAGACCAGTTCGGACACGGGCTGGCGCCATTCGAACGACATTCCGAAGTCGCCCTGAACGATGTTCGTCACCCATCTGAAGTACTGGACGTAGAGCGGTTGGTCCAAGCCGAACCGGCGACGCAGATTGTCAATCGAGGCCTGGTCCAACACCTCGTTCGATTCGCCCAACCTGGCGATATAGGTCGTCAGATAGTCACCCGGCGGCGCCTGGATCAGAAGGAAGGCGACAATCGATACCGCAAAAAGAAACGGCACCATCCAAATGATCCGTTTGATGATGTAGCGCCAGATCATGGGGTGATGCCGTACCTATGGAGTCAGTCGCACCGGCCCGAGTTACCGAGCCGGTGCGCTGTTCAGCTACAAGAGCTACTGCACGTAGTAGTACGTTTGCGGCAGCGTTGGGCCTGGATCGGGATACATCCACGATGCGGGCAAGCTGTCCGGCACGTTGCGTAGGTTGACGTTCACGACGCCAGGCTTGTTGGGCGCCAGCGAGATGCCGATGATCTCGAATTCGTCCGCCGCGATCTGGTGGATCTGACGGAAGATATCCAGCGCTGCCTCCTGGTCGGCTTCGGCCTTGAAGGCATCGTAGAGAGCCAAACGTTCCTGCATGGACTCGCTCGGCTCCTCACCCTCGGTACCGCCCGAGAGATACCAACGCACCCACGGAATTGCGTACCAGCTTGCCTGTGGGTGGACGGCCAGCACGTCACGTGGCGACAAAGTAGGATCAAGCCCGCCAGGTGCGCCCCAGACCATGAAGTCATGCTCGTTGGCTTCGCCGCGGCTGTAGTAGATCGAACGTTCGGCGGACGCCGTGGTCAGGCCCACGCCGAGATCGGCCCACTGCTCTCTAATGATTTCCAGAGCATCGCCCAGCTCCGGCTGTTCCACGCCCGGATAGTTGACGTTGAACTCGAGCCGTTCGCCATTCGGCAACAGGCGGAAGCCATCACCGTCCCGCTCAGCATAGCCGGCGGCATCGAGGAGCTCATTGGCCCGATCCGGATCATACTCGGTGTGCTGGCGACCAAGCTGCTCGTTGTACAGGACGTGTTCAGGACGCGGACCGATTTGCCACGGTTCGCCCTGGCCCTGCCAAACGATGTCGATGATCTCATCGCGATCGATCCCCAGAGACAGTGCAATGCGCACATCCCTGTTGGTGAGCAATTCACGCATCACCGGATCTTGGTGAGTGTGATTGAAGTGAATCGCCATCACGTTGGATTCTGAGTTCGAACGCTCGAACAGTTCGTACCCGCCGCGTTCGCGGTTTTCGGCCAGCACCGGTGTGTTCGCCAAACTGTCGATCCGCCGGGACTGCATGTCGATATTGCCGGCGATCGCTTCCAACAGGATTGCCTGGGCATCCTGGGCGACCCCCCATTGCAGGGTGTCAACATACGGTAGCTGGTTGCCGTCCGTATCGACCTGCCAGAAATACGGATTGCGCTCCATGATGACCTGGGTCGAGCCAGCAGAATAGCCGTCGCCAGTCACGATCCACGGATCAAGCGTCGGGCGTTCGGAATTGGCCCAGCGATTGGGGGCCTCGACTTCACCGCAATTCAGCCGGAATAGGCTCGGCCAATCTTCGACGGCCTCGGTCGCATCGATCAGATCCTGCACGTCAGGATTATAGGTCGGGTGGAACTGCTGGCAGTAATGCCTCGCCCAGAGAACCGGCTCTTGCGCGAGCGGCGTCGCCAGCTCGGTCAGGAAGGTGCCGTAGGGCGCCGCGAACCGAAGCACGACCGTGTAGTCGTCAATCTTTTCCGCCGTCATGGTTTCGCCGGCAATCACGAAGCGGGCCGGCGCATTCGGGTAGAATTCTTCGTTGTGGAGCAGGTCCTCAACGAAAAACATGATGTCGTCGGCAGTAAACGGATGGCCGTCCGACCAACGCATGCCCTCACGCAGATGGAAGGTGAACTCTGAACCATCGTCGTTGACCGTCCAGCTCTCGGCCACGTTGGGAATAACAGCGGAGAAATCTGGCTGCCAGCGGGTCAGACCTTGCGGGCTGACAAATCGAAGGATCGAATTGTGATCGTTTGAGCCACCGAGAAACCGTCTGATCGTGCCGCCATACGCCCCGACCTCTTCCAACGGCGTGATGATCTCGGGCTCCAGCGGAAGCCGCTCGTCAACCGGAGGCAGGGCACCCGACGCCGTCAGTTCGGCAAGCATCGGTGCTTCTTCGAAAGCAGATGCGGCCAGGGATATCATCAACGCCCCCACAGCAACGCCAGCAGGAGCAAGCGGGCGCCCTAAGCGCCAGGCCTTTAACATCGTTATTCCTCCCAATTTGTGAGTTTTGCGTTATTAATTCCGCGCCGCCATTATCAGACAGATCGAAAATTTGTCAAAGGGATATTTCCAACTTGTACTATATATAATTGACCTGTAGGAGCAGCCTTCGGCGTAGGATGATGAGATCCGGAAAGAGAGCAAAACTAGCTGAGCAATCTCAGGACCAGCTTGGAAATGAGCGTCAATCCACCCGCACGGGCAGGAGGTCGATAGGTGACAATAACGATTGACTGCGTCGCGCCGACACGCAGCAAAGTCGGAGAGGGCGCCGTGTGGGACGACCGAGAACAGGTGCTTTGGTGGCTGGACATCCCAGCCGGCCTGATTCATCGCTACGATCCCGCTACCCACAAAAATCAAACAATTGACTATGGCGAGCCGGTCGGTTGCCTGGCGGTTCGTGAGCAGGGCGGACTGGTCCTCGCGACCAAGTCGGGATTCTGGTTCTTCGACCCGCGCACCGGTGAACGCGAAGCCCTTAGTGATCCTGAGGCCGGCCTTCCGCACAACCGGTTCAACGATGGGACCACCGACAGGCAGGGCCGTTTTTGGGCCGGGACGATGAAGGAAGGCGGCGAGCCCGAGCGGCTTGGGCAGTTCTACCGCTTGGATCCGGACGCCTCGGTAACGCCCTGTATGGAAAGGGTGTTCACGACCAACGGCCTCGCCTTTTCGCCCGATGGCACGCGCATGTATTTTTCGGATAGCAACAAAACGGTGCGGACCATCTGGGTTTGCGACTACGACACCAAAACCGGCACACCTGGCGAGCCGCGTCTCTTCTTTGATACACGCCTGGTGGCTGGCCGTCCCGACGGTGGCACTGTCGATGCCGAGGGCTGCTATTGGCAGGCCGGGATCGACGGTTGGCAGCTCTATCGGATATCGCCAAAGGGCGCATTACTATCGACCATCGACATGCCTGTCGAAAAACCCAGCAAACCCACGTTCGGTGGCCCCGATTTGGATACTCTCTTCGTGACTTCGCTTGGCGTCGGCCTGACTCCTGGGACGGAGCACGATCAACCCGAGGCTGGAAGTCTCTTCGCAATCACTGGGCTTGGGCTGCAGGGCGTCCCCCAAACCCGGTTTATAGGTTAAGCCGATGAAGATAACCGGCCTTCGCAGCTTCATGACGCAAGATCGCGATCGCCCGCGAGTCATCGTGGCGGTCGATACGGATGAAGGCATCACGGGATGGGGCGAATGCTACAATCACGGGCCTGACCGCGCCCTGCCCCCACTGCTCGACTACCTCTTTTTGCAGATCGAAGGTGAGGATCCACGACGCATTGAGCGGTTGGTCTTGAAGCTGCTTCAGCAGTGTCGCTTTCCGCCTGGCGCGCTGGGGTTGGCGGCAATCTCCGCGATCGATCACGCGCTATGGGATATCTCTGCGAAGGCCTTAGGCCAGCCGGTCTACATGCTGCTCGGCGGTTCGGTCAGGGACCGTATCAGGGTCTATCTGGGGCTCTACTCCGCACCCGATGCTGAGCAGGTTCGCGATACCTGCGCCAAGAGGCATGAGGATTGGGGTTTCACGGCGTTCAAGCTCTCGCCCTACCGGATCGACATCCACGCCAATCCCTGGGGCAAGGTTCTAGCAACGACCGGCGATTGGGTTGAAAGCCTGGCGGGCCAATGCCCAGACTACGAATTCGCCTTCGACGCCCATGCCAAGCTGTTCGAGCCATGGCAAGCGGTTGAGCTCGGCAACTTGCTAAGTCAGTTCCACCCTCTGTTTTTCGAGGAACCGATCCGCCCGGAGAATATCGAGGCCTGGGGGCAGCTCAAAGTACGCCTCAACGTTCCGCTCGCGACTGGCGAAAGCCTTTATTCACGATTCGAATTTCTGCGCCTGCTTCAATGCGCCGGGGCCGACATCATTCAACCCGATATCTGCGTTGTCGGCGGCCTTCTAGAAATGCGAAAGATCGCGGCGATCGCAGAAGCCTTCTATGTCCCCGTTGCGCCCCATAATCCGATGGGCCCCTTGGCAACCGCGGTGAACCTACATTTCGCGGCGGCCTGCCCCAATTTCAAAATCCTCGAATACCGCTTGCCGATGGGCGCGGCTTATCATTCCGACGGGTTGTCCGATGCCGATGAACAGGCAGCCTATGTCAAAGATCCCTATTTGCCGAAAGACGGCTATCTCGAGCTGCGCCCAGACCGACCAGGCTGGGGGGTCGAGATAGACGAGGACTACCTGAAGCGGGACCGCTACGTACACTGGGAACGCAAGGTACCAACCCGCCCAGACGGGTCGACCGGCTATGTCTGATCCACAATGAAGAAGGCGCCTCTATGAAGCGACTGTTGATCACCGGAGCAAACGGCCGCCTCGGCTCTGTCTGCCGCAAGGGGCTGACCCATCTGGCCGATACCCTCCGGCTGTCGAGCCGCAGCGACATGGGTGAAGCCGCCCCGCACGAAGAAATCGTGCAGTGCGATCTTGGCGACAGGGACGCGGTCGAAAATCTCGTCGAGGGTTGCGATGGCATTGTCCATATGGGCGGCCAACCCTATGAAGCGCCGTGGGAGGTGATCCGCGCGTCAAATATCGATGGGATGGTAAATCTTTACGAGGCGGCTCGAAAACACGGCAGCCCACGCATCGTATTCGCAAGCTCAAATCACGCGACTGGCTTCTACAGACCAGACGAGCGCCTGGACGCAAAATCTCCGCCGCGCCCGGACAGCATGTACGGCGTCTCAAAGGTCTTCGGCGAGGCACTTGCGTCCATGTATTACGATAAGTTCGGTATCGAAACCGCAAGCATTCGCATTGGGTCCTGCTTCCCGGAACCGAATAACCACCGGATGCTGGCAACATGGCTAAGCCATGCAGACCTGATACGGCTCATTGAACGTATCTTCGCTGTGCCAAGACTGGGATGTCCGATCATTTACGGCACGTCGAACAATGATGCAGCCTGGTGGGACAATCGCGAGGTTGCTTATCTGGGCTGGCAGCCGCGAGACAATGCTTCAGCGTTTCGAGAGACGGTCGAGAAACAAACAGATCGGCCTGCGGCAGACGACGTAAGTGCCCTCTACCAAGGCGGCGCCCTCGCCGGCCGCGACGTTCACGAAGGATAGGGAACGGAATCTTCGTTCCAATAGAGCGATCAATCACAGCATTTATATGATAACAAATTGACCATATATAGGATATTTGATAGGAATTCATCTGACACTGAGTGCTTGCAAGCGGGACATTTCGGCGCTTCGCGAGCGCGATTGCGCGCTGTTTCCAGCAGCGCAATGGGTCCTCAGGCGAACAGTTGTCACGAGGTCGACGTGGGTATCCCCCATGACATCAGAGGGACGGAGATGAACGAATGAACCCACAAGACCTCAAGTC
>JBCCER010000123.1:0-13205 GCA_039030175.1 Pseudomonadota bacterium | reverse complement strand
TTGGCCGCCGTTTCGGCCTTCGGCATTGATCACTTGGTCCAAGGGCCACGGTTTCTGCGGATGCACCAAAGAGCGGTGGGAAATGATTTGTACGAGACTTTCGTGCGGGTCCGCGATTGAGGCTAAGTGTTCGTTTCGCTGGCGGGGCTGGTTTTTGACAGCCTCGTACCGTCTCGTTGGATGCTGATATGCCCGCGAGAACCATTGTCCGCGTCCGAGTCAGGCGATAGGGATTGCAAGAACCTGGCTGTCACTGGCCCGTTCTTGTTTTCTCTAGGGACTTAATACCATGACACTTGCTAAGGCTGTCGATAGGGCGGTTGCACACCTCGATACCGGTGCGTTCGAGCGTGACCTGGCACGTCGCGTCGCCATTCCAACGGTGAGCCAGCCGCCGATCGAAGCTGATGCGTGCCGGGCCTACCTAGCGGATGAAATTGGGCCGGCTCTGGCTGCATTGGGCTGCGAATGGCGTATCGTCGAAAATCCGGACGAGCCCGCCTGTCCGGCCCTGATCGCGGTGCGCAACGAAGACTCAAACCTGCCGACGATCTTTTGCTACGGCCATGGCGATGTCGTGCGCGGGCTGGACGATCTCTGGGACGAGGGCCTGTCTCCCTGGCGGCTGGAGCGGCGTGGTGACCGGCTGTACGGTCGTGGTACGGCCGACAACAAGGGGCAACACAGTATCCTGATCGAGGCGCAGCGCGCGGTGTTGCAAACGCGCGGTCGACTTGGCTTCAATCTGCGCTGGCTGATCGAAACCGGTGAGGAGGCGGGATCGGCCGGCCTCCGGCAGATCTGTCGAGACAACAAGGACACGCTGAAGGCGGACTTCCTGCTTGCCTCGGACGGTCCGCGCCTGTCTCCAGATCGTCCTAAGCTGTCTCTTGGCACGCGCGGGGCGCTTAACTTCACGCTTAGCCTGAAGCTGCGCGACGGTGGACTCCACTCCGGGAACTGGGGCGGGCTGGCGGCCAATCCTGCGACCATCCTGGCCAACGCCCTCGCCAGCATTGCCGACCGCCGGGGCAAGTTCGCGATTGAGGCATGGCAGCCCGATAGTTTGACGCCGTCAGTAAAGCGGGCATTGGCCAAGATCTCGTTCGACAAGTCTCAGGCGGCGAACGGGGGTTTTTTCGCCGACGATGATTGGGGTGACGAAAGCCTGAGCGCAGCGGAGCGCGTTTATGGCTGGAATAGTTTCGAGGTTCTCTCATTCATCGCAGGCACGCCGGACCGACCCGTCAACGCGATCCCACCCTGGGCAGAGGCGCATTGCCAGCTACGCTATGTTGTCGGAACCGATGTCGAGAACATTCTGCCCGCGCTGCGAGATCATCTGGACAAGAACGGCTTCTCGCAAATCGAGATAAGCCAGCCTGACGGTGTCACATTCGGTGCCACCCGGACCGATCCGGAGGCCCCCTTGGTACTCTGGGCGGCGGACATAATCGAGCGCCAGTCCGGCGCGCCAATCGACATTTTACCCAATGTTGGCGGATCTTTGCCAACGGACATCTTTGTTGAGGAGCTTGGCCTGCCCATGTTGTGGGTGCCTCACTCCTATGGCGGGTGCGGCCAGCACGGCCCCAACGAGCATCTTTTGCTGCCGGCTGTTCGCGAAGGGCTGGGCATCATGACGGCATTGTTTTGGGAGATCGGTGAGGGCACGGCACCCATCGACCGACTTCGGGCCGGTTCAGAGGCGGCGTAAGGACGGGATTAGTGTTCACCGGCATCATCACGGATATCGGCGAGGTAACCGAGGTCGAACAGCGGGGCGACACAAGGCTGGTTATCGCGACACGCTATGAGGACGCGACCATCGATCTCGGCGCCTCGATCGCCTGCAACGGCGTGTGTTTGACCGTGACCGATAAGGGGCCCGGCTGGTTTGCTGTTGATGCGTCTGCCGAGACTCTCGACAAGACCACGATCGGTGCGTGGCAGATCGGCACGAAAGTGAACCTCGAACGCTCACTTCGGATGGGCGACGAGCTCGGCGGTCACTTTGTCTTCGGCCATGTTGATGGTGTCGCGCGCGTCGTCGACATCATGCCGGACGGCGACAGTCTGCGCTGGCGCTTTGCCGTTCCAGAAGTGCTGGAACGGTATTTCGCAAAGAAGGGATCGGTCGCGCTGAACGGCGTTTCGTTGACTGTGAACGGGATCGAAGACGCAGTCCTCTCGGTCAATATCATTCCGCATACCCAGTCCGAGACGACGTTCGCCATGGGTGGGACGGATGACGGCCTGGTCAAAGTCGGGGATTTCGTAAACCTTGAGATCGACATGCTGGCACGCTATGTCGCACGCCTAACCGATGTGAAAGCGACCGCATCATGACAGCGACGTCCGGCGCGCCGGCAACGATTAGTAAGCAGGCCATTGCTGCCGCTCGCCGGGAAGAGGCGCGGCTTAGTTCCGACGATCAGGAATTTCTGTCGCCGATCGCCGATCTCGTTGAAGAGGCGCGCAAGGGCCGCATGTTCATCCTTGTCGATGATGAGGATCGGGAAAATGAAGGCGATCTCGTCATACCCGCTGAAACGGCCACCGCCGATGCCATCAACTTCATGGCGAAGTATGGACGCGGCCTGATTTGTCTCGCGTTGGAAAACGATCGGATCCAGCAGCTACACCTGCCGCTGATGCGTCAGACCAACGCTTCGCGGCATGGCACAGCTTTTACGGTCTCCATCGAAGCTCGCGAGGGAATCACGACGGGGATATCTGCTGCCGATCGCGCCCAGACGGTGGCGGTTGCGATTGATCCGGAGAAGGGCGCAGACGATTTGGCGACGCCGGGACATGTGTTTCCGCTTCTGGCCCGCGACGGCGGGGTTTTAGCACGCGCCGGACATACGGAAGCGTCGGTGGATTTGGCCCGTATGGCCGGCCTCAATCCGTCTGCGGTGATCTGCGAGATCATGAATGATGACGGCTCGATGGCGCGCCTGCCGGACCTGATAAAGTTCGCCCAGTTTCACGGACTCAAGGTCGGTACCATCGCCGACCTCATCGCCTATCGCCGGGCCAAGGAATCCTTGGTCGAGCGCCGTATGGAGGATGTGCTGGTCAGCCGCTATGGTGGCGAATGGCGCATGGTAATCTATGTCAACACGGCCGAGTATGCCGAGCATATTGCCCTGGTCAAAGGGGACCCGTCGGCGGACGGCAGCGTGCTGGTTCGCATGCATGCGCTGAGCGTGCTCGACGATGTGCTTGGCGGCAGGGGAAGTCAGGGCAGCGACCTTCATGGCGCCATGCAGACAATCGCCGACGAGGGCAGGGGGGTGGTCGTTCTCATCCGCGAGCCGCGCCCAGACAGTCTTACCCAGCGAATGACGGCGCGTCGCCAGGCAGCCGAAGGCAAGGCCTCGCCGCCGGATAGCGGCAAGGAACTGCGCGACTACGGTGTCGGCGCTCAGATCCTGTTGGATTTGGGAGTACGCGAAATGGAACTGCTGTCCAATCACGACAAGACGGTGATTGGACTGGAGGGTTACGGCCTGGCAATCACGGGACGCCGGCCGATCCCAACATTGAAAGACCAACAGTGACCGAAAAACCGCACATTCTGATCGTCGACGCCTCGTTTTATGCCGATATCGTCGACGAGCTGCGCGCTGGAGCCACCGAAGCGCTAGAGCAAGCCGGGGCCACGTTTGAACGGGTCAGTGTTCCTGGCGCCCTCGAAGCGCCTGCTGCAGTCGCGATTGCGGCCGATACCGGTCGGTTCGACGGCTTTGTCGTTCTCGGTTGTGTCATTCGTGGTGAAACAAGCCATTACGACTATGTCTGCTCGGAAAGCGCCCACGGCCTTCAGATTCTCGCCGTCGAACGCCGTCTTGCGATCGGCAATGGAATCTTGACCACCGAAAACCAGGCCCAGGCCATGGTTCGGGCTAAACGCAGCGAAAAGAACAAGGGCCGAGATGCGGTCGAAGCGTGTCTTGCGGTCCTGGCCTTAAAGCAGCGATTTGCGGTGGAGGTTTAGCGTTGGCAGACAGAAAACCTTCCGCCAGTGCACGCAGGCGCGCCGCGCGTCTTCACGCGGTTCAGGCGCTCTACAACATCGACCGAACCGGCCAAAGTACCGAGAGCGTATTGGGTGAGTTTGTACGTTTTCGGCTCGGGGCCGAGGTCGACGGCGATGAATATGTCGATCCCGACCGGCCGCTTTTCGCGGCCATCGTACGCGGCGTCGAAAGCCGGCAAAGCGATCTCAATGCGATCATCGATGGAGCCCTCGACAAAGGGATGTCGAGCGATCGGCTAGAACTGCTCCTACGGTTGATCGTGCGCGCTGGAACGTGGGAATTGCTCGCAGCGCCAGACACCGCAGCGCCAATCGTCATCGCCGACTATGTCGATCTGGCGCACGCCTTTTACGCAGGAAAGGAACCCGGCATAGCCAATGCCGTGCTTGATCGCATCGCCCGAACTTTGCGCCCAGACGAACTGGGGGCGGTTGCCGACGGCGCTGCGGGCTAGTTGCTGGCATGAGCGAGCTCAGCGAATTCGACCGCATCGCCCAGATCCTGCGACCGCTCACGGGCGATAACCCTGCCGCCCTCAACCTTGCCGATGACGCCGCGCTCATCCAGCCCAAGGAGGGCCATGAGCTAGTCACGACCACCGACACGATGGTCCAGAACATCCATTTTTTGACTGGTGAGCCGCCGGACCGGCTGGCGTCAAAGCTGCTGCGCGTCAACGTCTCCGATTTGGCGGCAATGGGCGCAGAGCCGTTTGCTTACATGCTTACGACGGCCTTGCCGCGCGACTTTGGCGACGCTTGGTTGGTCGACTTCGCCAAGGGCTTGGCGGCTGACCAAAAGAGCTATGGCATGGATCTGATCGGCGGTGACTCAGTGTCGACCACGGGTCTCCTGACGGTCAGCGTCACCGCGTTCGGCTATGTAGAGAGCGGCCGCGCCTTGCGCCGGAATGGCGCGCGTCCAGGAGATGGACTTTACGTGACCGGAACGGTGGGCGATGCGGTGTTGGGGCTCGATTTGCTGCGCAGACGGCAGATCGATGGTCTGAGAGATGAAGATGTCGACTTCCTGACCGGCCGCTATCATTTGCCGACCCCTCGTTTAGAGATAGGCCGGCGTCTGGTTGGGGTGGCCGGCGCGGTCATGGACCTGTCCGACGGGTTGGCGGGCGACCTCGACCATATCTGTTCCGCGTCTGGTGTGGGCGCCACGGTCGTGGCGGAGAGGGTGCCTTACTCACCCGCAGCGCGCCGCCGAATGGATCTGCGACCGGATCTGGCCGGAATGGCGTTGGCTGGCGGTGACGATTACGAGTTGCTGTTCACTGTCTCCACCCAGCATGAATCCGCATTGGCCAGCGTGAGGGCCGAATTTGGCGTCCCGATAACGCGGATCGGCGCCATTGTGGCCGGTTCCGCGGCCCGCTTCATTGATGAATTGGGCCGCGAGATCACCGGCCTGGCCGGGTGGCGCCATTTTTGACCGGCGCACGGGAGCCATGCAGGGCCCTGACCTTGCTGAGATCATCTTGAAGGGCGCATGGTGGCCGCGATGACGACCCTGTCTACAGACACAGCCTACGATCCGACGCGGCGAAACGTGTTGCTGCTTGCCGCGTGCCAAGCGCTAGGCATGACCGGTACGTCGATGATGATGATTTTCGTCGGGCTGGTCGGCTACAGCCTGGCGATCGATAAGAGTCTCGCGACATTGCCGTTGGCGCTGGCTTTCGTCGGCACGATGCTGACTACTATCCCGGCATCGGCCCTGATGCGTCGGATTGGCCGTCGCATGGGTTTTTCAATCGGTGCATTGATCGGGATCGCAAGCGCCTTGTTGGCTGCCTACGCAATCGCGATTCAGGACTTTTGGCTCTATGTCGCCGCAAGCATCGGCATTGGCATTCAGACCTGCTTTATCCACTTCTACCGATTTGCCGCTGCCGATACCGCCAGCGAGTCCTTTCGACCCAGGGCCATAAGTTTGGTCCTGGCTGGCGGCGTGGTCGCTGCTTTAGTGGGCGCCCCGCTAGCGCGTGCAACCCGCGGCGCCATCCCCGAGAACTTGTATGTGGGTTGCTATCTCGCCGTGGCTGTCCTGGCCGTATTGTCTTTGGTCGTTCTGCAATTCATCCGGATACCGCCGCTGACGGCCGAGCAGAAAGCCGATCACGGCCGGCCAATCGCCAAGATTGCAAGCCAGCCGACCTTCATCGTCGCCGTGCTGGCCTCCGCCATTGGCTATGGCGTGATGACCCTCGTGATGACAACCACGCCACTGGCGATGGACAGCTACGATCACGGCTTCAGCGAAACATCCTGGGTTATCCAGTGGCACGCGCTTGCGATGTTCGTACCCAGCTTCTTTACCGGACGATTGATCAAGAAGTTCGGCGCGACGCAGATCATTCTGGTTGGCGGATGCATCATGATCGCCTGCGTGTTGGTGGCGCTATCTGGTACCGGGTTTTGGCATTTCTGGATTGCGTTGTTCAGTTTGGGATTGGGCTGGAATTTCATGTTTGTCGGTGGAACGTCGCTTGCCACCGAGACTTACACGATCGTCGAGCGCAACAAGACCCAGGCGCTGAACGATTTTATCGTGTTCACCACGGTTGCTTGTTCGTCTCTGGCGTCGGGCGCCCTGCACCATTGGTTTGGCTGGGAAGCCGTTGTTATCGGTGTGACACCGTTGCTGGCCGTCGCGATTGCGGCGGTGCTCTATCTGCATATCAATCGCCGTTTGGCCGCCATGTCTAAGGCATGAGACTGATTTTTCGGTCGAAAACCGCGAATCTGCCTCTTGTGCCGTGCATTCTGACCAATTTGTTGCAACGCACCGATCATTCTGGCATTTTCCCGGCGCTTTTCTGGGGCGGGCGGCGCTGAGAGGACTCGAAGACCGCCCGTTCTGCCGTTCCAGTCCATCCTTTTCGCAAGCTGAGTCCTTAGGAAAATACCCATGACAACAGTCGTGTTGATCTTAGTTTTGATCTGCGGAGCGCTGGCAATTGCCTACGGTGCCTGGGCCTCTCGCTCAGTTCTGTCGGCCAGCGCCGGCAACGAACGCATGCAAGAAATCGCATCTGCGATCCAGGAAGGCGCGCGCGCCTACCTTAACCGGCAATACACCACCATTGCGATCGTCGGTGTCGTGATCGCTATCATCGTGTTGTTGCTATTGGGTGTTTCCGTGGCCATCGGCTTTTTGATCGGCGCGATCCTTTCAGGGTTGGCCGGCTATATCGGCATGAACATTTCCGTTCGCGCCAACGTCCGTACTGCGGAGGGCGCGCGCCAAGGCATGTCTCACGGTTTGGACATCGCTTTCAAGGCAGGTGCGGTTACGGGTATGTTGGTGGCTGGCCTAGCGTTGATTGGCGTCGCTGGCTATTACGGCATCTTGCTGATCATTGGCGCCGAAGGCCGATCCCTGATCGATCCGCTTGTTGGTCTTGGCTTTGGCGCTTCTTTGATTTCGATCTTCGCCCGTTTGGGCGGCGGTATTTTTACCAAAGGCGCCGATGTCGGCGCTGACCTCGTCGGTAAGGTCGAAGCCGGTATCCCAGAGGATGACCCGAGGAACCCAGCGGTGATTGCCGACAATGTCGGCGATAATGTCGGTGACTGTGCCGGTATGGCGGCCGACTTGTTCGAAACCTACGCCGTTACAGTCGTTGCCACGATGGTGCTGGCATCCATCTTCTTTGCCGGCGGCGAGATGATGCGGTCGTTGATGACCTACCCGCTGGCTATTGGCGGTGTCTGCATCCTGGCATCGATTGCCGGGACGTTCTTCGTCAAACTCGGCCCTTCGAACAACGTCATGGGCGCTCTCTACAAGGGCTTCCTAGCTTCGGCCGTGTTTGCACTAGTCGGTATTGCCTTGGCGACGTTGGTCGTCGTGGGCTTTGGCGCGGAAATGACCGTTTCGGGTTCAACCTTTAACGGCTTCAGTTTGTTCCTTTGCGGGGTCATCGGGTTGGTGGTTACCGGCCTGCTGATCTGGGTGACCGAGTACTACACTGGCACCAACTATCGGCCAGTCCGCTCAGTTGCCAAATCCTCGACCACCGGCCATGGCACGAATGTGATCCAGGGGCTGGCGATCTCGATGGAGGCCACGGCGGTTCCGGCGATTATCATCTGCGCGGCAATCATTGCTGCCTACAGCCTTGCCGGCCTGTTCGGCATCGCCATCGCGGTCACGGCGATGTTGGCTCTCGCCGGCATGGTGGTTGCCCTCGACGCCTATGGCCCGGTGACGGACAATGCCGGCGGTATCGCGGAGATGGCTGATCTCGAATCGGAAGTTCGTGACACCACGGACGCTCTGGACGCGGTTGGAAACACCACCAAGGCCGTAACCAAAGGTTACGCAATCGGTTCCGCCGGTTTGGGCGCCCTGGTTCTATTCGCCGCTTACACCGAAGATTTGACCTACTTCATCACCAACTCCGACACCTACACCTACTTTGCCGGCGTAGAGCTAAACTTCAGCCTGTCGAACCCCTATGTGGTCGTCGGCCTGATCATTGGCGGTTTGTTGCCGTATCTGTTCGGCGCACTCAGCATGACGGCCGTTGGTCGTGCCGCCGGGTCAGTTGTTGAGGAAGTGCGCAGACAGTTCCGTGAGGATGAGGGCATCATGGCGGGAACGTCGAAGCCCCAGTACGGCCGCGCGGTGGGTCTGCTGACCAAGTCGGCTATCCGCGAGATGATCGTGCCGTCGCTGCTGCCGGTACTGGCGCCGATCGTGCTGTACTTCGTAATCAATGTTATCGATGGCCGTTCGGCCGCGTTCTCGACTGTCGGCGCCATGCTGCTTGGCGTGATCGCGACGGGTCTGTTCGTCGCCATCTCGATGACGGCGGGTGGTGGCGCTTGGGATAACGCCAAGAAGTACATCGAGGACGGAAATCACGGTGGCAAAGGGTCGGAGGCCCACAAGGCGGCCGTGACGGGCGATACAGTTGGCGACCCCTACAAAGACACGGCCGGCCCGGCCGTGAACCCGATGATCAAGATCACCAACATCGTGGCCTTACTGCTGCTCGCGGTCTTGGCCCACTAGGTGGCGCCCGAGCCCATTTCGCTGGGCATTCGGGACTGCCCTCAAGCAAAACCCCCGGCGGCGATACCGTCGGGGGTTTTTTGCGGCCGGCTGATATAGAGCGGGCTAATTGCCGCCCAAAGTCTGGCCGCCGAACTGGCCGAAATTGCCAAACAGCTGTTCCAAGACGCCCATTTGGCGCCCCAGTGTCGGCGTCTCGGATTCCTCAAAGGCAAATTCGACGCCGTCCTCCAGCGTGCGGACCTGAAGATCGGTCACGATGCCGGAAACCGTATCGAACTGAACCCGGATAACCCGTCGTTCCAGAATTTCGGGCTCATAGAAGGCAAAGTACTCAACGCGTTGGCCAATATAGTACCAAATGCCGTCATCGAAGGTGGCAACGGCGGTCGGCGACCCGAATGATCTGATGACGTCACCGGCGGAGCTAACGCCGACCTCGATCTGCTCGAGCCTGCGGTCCTCCACTAAGTTGCCCCTGTTGCGCACCTCCGCCGCACAGGCGGACAGCACGAGCGCAGCCAACGCCACGGCGCCGAGTCGCGGCACCCAACGACGTTGCGGACGAGTCGGCTTTTCGATCATTTCAGCCACCGTTTCTTAAGCGACCGTCAATCTTGCCTCCAAAGGGCAATGCGATCGGTCATTTACGTATCACAAACGTTGATCCCTCGCGGGATCGCTCTCATCTTGAATGACGGCCAAGCCGCTGAAGCGGCCATCATGGGGCGTAGCCCCCGCCTGTCAATCCTTGCCATGGGCTCTTCATGCCGTTTTCGCTGTTCAAACGCAAGCTTCCGACGGAGGAGGCGACGAGCGCCTACCAAACCATCGTAAGCCAGGCTCGGCTGCCGTTCTTCTATCTGGATTGTGGTGTGCCCGACACGCTCGATGGGCGATTCGATCTGATCGTGCTGCACGCCTTTCTGCTGATGCATCGCACCGCGGGAGAAGGCGAGGTGGCCGACCAGTTCAACCAGACGGTGTTTGATGTCATGTTTGCCGATATGGAGGGCAATCTGAGGACGATGGGGGTCAGCGACCTCAGAATCGGCAAGAAGGTCAAGGAGATGGCGCGCGCCTTTTATGGCCGCAGCGTTGCCTATCGCGAAGCGTTGGCCGATACGGACGATGCGGCCCTGTATGATGCATTGCAGCGCAACCTTTATCGATTGGCCGACCCCCGGGACGTCGAGCTTGCATCAATGGTCGCCTATACGCGCAAGCAGGCCGATCAATTGGCCGTACAAGACCTCGCGTCGGTTTTGGCGGGTAAGGTCAAGTTCGTGACCCCCGAGGCGAGCGGGGAGAGGCCGTCGTGAGCGAGTTCACGCGCGAGCTTAGGCTTGTCGAGATACCCGATGGCCAGATAGAGCGCGTGATCCGTGCGACCGATACAGAGCGGGAGGCGATCGCCGACAGGCTGGGGCTCGAGGGTGTCGGTGACCTGACCGCCGACATCAGGATTGAAAGGCCTCCTGATAATGTTCTTATCCGCGTTCGTGGTGAGGTTAAGGCCACGGTTCGCCAGATCTGTATAGCGACGCTGGAGCCCTTTGACAGTGACATAGCCGAAAGTTTCGAAACCAGTTTCACCTCCGCCTCGACCCGAAAAGCATCGGATATCGATGTCGTCGTTGATCCAGTGGGCGACGACGAGCCCGAACCTGTTATGGGAGGGCGCATCGACCTAGGTGAATTGGTGATTCAATATCTCAGCCTGGCCCTTGATCCTCATCCGCGCAACCCCGATGTAGGGGCCCAAGCGTTTGCGGAAGGCATTGGCGAGGGTGACGGCAGCGAAGACCGGGGCGGCAAGGCGGGTGACGACAATCCGTTCGCCGTCCTTGAGCGCTGGAAGCCTCGACCTTAGATTTGCCGGCATCGACCGCTTGCCGCTTGCCCGCCTCGCCGTATTCCTCTAATAAGGCGCTCCGCGAGCGGCCCGGTTTAAGGCCGCTTTTTACATGAAAGAAACAAGACCATGGCTGTTCCAAAACGAAAGGTGTCCAAGTCACGCCGCAATCTCCGCCGAGCCCACGACGCTCTGGAGAACCCAACCTACGTCGAAAGCCCGGACAGCGGCGAATATGTCCGCCCCCACCATATCGACTTGAAGACCGGAATGTATCGAGGCCGGCAGGTGATCGAGGTCAAGCGGCCGCGCTGAGCGTCGGCCGTTCGGGAGTCATGCGATCGAGCGCCCGGAAGGGCCGTCTCGCGCGAATGGCTCTGGGCATGAATGCATGAGCGCGCAGGAAAATTCGTCGGGTTTGACCATCGCATTGGACGCGATGGGCGGCGATAGAGCGCCGGACATGGTGCTTGCCGGCGCTCAACTCGCCCGGATCCGGCACCCTGACGTTCAATTCGTCCTGGTTGGCGACGAAGCGCGGATCGCACCATTACTGGCCAAACGTAAAATTCTGGCGTCCTGCGCCCGCATCGTTCACACCGATCAAGCAATCACCAATGACGCAAAACCGTCGGTCGCCTTACGTACAGGGCGTGGCTCGAGCATGCGCATGGCGATTGACTTGGTGGCTGCGGGTGAATCCGACTGCATCGTCTCGGCTGGCAACACCGGCGCCCTTATGGCGATGGCAAAATTCGTGCTGAAGACGCTCCCCGGCATCGACCGCCCGGCGATCGCGTCGTTCTTCCCGACGATGCGGGGTGAAAGCATCATGCTCGATCTGGGCGCCAACATTGAGTGCGATCCGGACAATCTTGTGCAGTTTGCAGTGATGGGCGCGATTTTCGGCCAGGCGGTGCTTGGATTGAACCGACCCAGCATTGGCCTTTTGAACGTTGGTGCGGAGGCTCTAAAGGGTAATGACGTCGTGAAGGAGGCCTCCAACCGACTCCAAGAGATGCCATTGCCGGGCGATTTCCATGGTTTTGTTGAGGGCAATGACATTCCTGCAGGAACGGTCGATGTCGTGGTAACGGACGGATTTACAGGCAACATCGCTCTGAAGACCGCTGAGGGCACGGCGTCGCTCGTCAACGAGTGGATGCGTCGGACATTCCGGTCATCCGTATTCGCCATGATTGGTTATCTTTTTGCTCGTAACGCGCTGCGCAAGCTGCGTCAGCGCGCCGATCCGCGCCAGTACAATGGGGCAATGTTCTTGGGCCTGAGGGGTATCTGCGTCAAAAGCCATGGCGGCACCGACGCGAAAGGCTTTGCCCATGCCATCGACGTTGCGGTCGATCTGGTGCGCAATGGTTTCAACGAACATGTGAAAGAAGAGTTGGATCGTTTTGGCGACCAGCCAGCAAGCGTCGCTGCCGTGGGGGGCTCATGACGGTCCGCCGTGCCCGTATCGTCGGATGCGGGTCTTATTTGCCTGAACGCCAAGTTACCAATGACGAATTGGCGTTGACCATCGATACGTCGGACGAGTGGATTGTCCAGCGGACGGGTATCAAATCCCGTCATATCGCGGCCGAGGATGAACTGACCTCCGACATGGCCTTGGCCGCTTCTCGGCCGGCTTTGGCGCAAGCCGGGATAGACCCGGCGGACCTTGACCTGATCGTGCTGGCCACGACGACGCCGGATCATACCTTTCCAGCGACCGCGGTACGCGTGCAGGCTGAACTAGGAATGGCCAACGGCATGGCCTTCGATGTTCAGGCCGTATGTTCAGGCTTTGTCTACGCGCTTGCTGTAGCCAACAACTTTGTCATTACGGGACAGGCGAAGACCGCGCTCGTAATTGGCGCGGAGGCATTTTCTCGCATTCTCGATTGGGAGGATCGTGGAACCTGCGTTCTGTTCGGCGACGGGGCCGGTGCCGTCGTGTTACAGGCTGGCGAAGGGCAGGGAACAAGCGACGATCATGGCGTTCTGTCGACGCATCTACATTCCGATGGGCGCTATCAGGAGATGCTGTATGTCGATGGCGGTGTCGGCGCAAGCGGCACAATCGGCCACGTCCGTATGCATGGACGAGAGGTCTTCAAATTCGCGGTCAACAAGTTAGCGGAGGTCGTCGACGAGGCGCTTGAGGCCAACGGACTGACTGCTAAGGACGTGCGCTGGCTGGTGCCGCATCAGGCCAATCGCCGTATAATCGATGCCATGGCCCGGAAGCTGGATCTACCGCCTGACCGCGT
>JBCCER010000122.1:0-13245 GCA_039030175.1 Pseudomonadota bacterium | reverse complement strand
GCCAAGCCATTGCCACCGTGCGCAATCGGCGCTAACCGTCGTCTGGCCAACAGGCGCTTGGAAGGGCACAATCACTACAGACCCACAAAAGCGCCTCGACAAGGAGAGCCATCGTGCCGTTGAAGGTTGTATTAGCACCGCTGTCGGGAACCGATGCCGACGCTTCTTCGCTTGAAACGGCGATGGCAATCGGCGAGCGACATGAGGCGCATGTGCGCGTCCTGCATGCACGGTCAGACCCCACCGACTCCGCGCCTCTGATTGGCGAAGGGATGTCGGGCATCGTCATGGAACAAGTCATGCGTGCCTCTCAGACCGAGATCGACAAGCGCGAGAGTGCGGCGAAGATCAGGTTCGACGAAGCCCAGGCAGGCTCGAACTTGCGGCTCGCGGATGCGCCGTCAGACGAGCCAGGAGGCTCGATGTCGTTTCTGGAGATCGAAGGGCGCGAGGATCAGCTGGTCGCGGAGTTTGGACGCCTGAGCGACCTGATTGTCTTGCCGAACCAGGCGGTAGGAGACGGCAGCGTTCAAGCAGCAGTGACCATGGAAGCCGCGCTAATGAGCAGCGGCCGTCCGGTTCTTGTGTCTTCGCCCAGCGGCGGAACTGTTGGTGCCAAGGTGGCGGTTGCTTGGAATGGCGGTAGGGAAGCCGCCCACGCTGTGCAAGCCGCAAGGCCCGTGCTGGTCGGGGCCGATGAGGTTCATATTCTCACTGTAGGCACGGAAAAAACCGATGTGACCCGCGCCGACGGTCTTGTCGACTATCTTGCCTGGCACGGTATCGAGACGATTCTGTCGAAACTGGAGCCGTCCGGAGAGTCCGCCGGCGCCACCTTGATGGCGGCCGCCGAAGAGCGGGGCTGCGATCTGGTAGTCATGGGCGGATATGGCCATAGCCGGATGCGGGAGCTGATTTTCGGCGGTGTCACGCGCTACGCCCTCAATAATGCCACCACAGCCGTCTTCATGGCGCATTAGGGGTAGAGCGACATGCCGGATACAGCTCTGGCGACTGCACAAGCTGGTGGGCTAGCGGCAATCCGAACGCATTTGGGTCCGGCGGGCTTCATTGACGATCCGCAGGAGATGGAACCCTATAGCCGCTCGTGGCGCGACGATTTTGTGGGGCGGGTGCCGTTGGTTGCTCGGCCGTCATCTACCGAAGATGTCGCCGAGACCGTGCGCATTTGCGCGGAAACTGGGATCTCTATCGTTCCGCAGGGTGGCAATACCGGATTGACTGGCGCCGGTCAGCCGCATGACGACGGCAGTGAGATCGTGCTTTCGCTTAGCCGGATGAACAAGATCCGCAACATCGATGCCTTGAACGACACGATGACGGTGGAGGCCGGCTGCGTTTTGCAGTCCATCCAAGAGAAAGCCGATAAAGTCGATAGACTGTTCCCGCTTAGCTTGGCTGCAGAAGGCTCGTGCCAAATCGGCGGCAATCTCTCCACCAATGCCGGTGGCATTCAGGTACTGCGCTACGGCAACGCCAAATCGCTGGTGTTGGGCTTGGAGGTGGTTCTGCCCGACGGGAGGGTGTGGAACGGATTGAGGGGGTTGCGGAAGGACAATGCAGGCTATGATCTAAAGCAACTCTTTCTTGGGACTGAGGGCACCTTGGGCATCATCACCGCGGCTGTCTTGAAACTGTTCCCAAAGCCGTCGGACCATGCCACCGCCTTGGTTGGGCTTGCCGACCCAGCGGCAGCGCTGGAACTGCTGGCGCGGGCTAAGGCCACCTTCGGGGAGGCCGTTACCAGTTTCGAGCTGCTACAGCGTTTCGCGATTGAGTTGGCGATCGAGTATGTCGATCAGTTTTCAGATCCACTGGCTGACAAATGCCCATGGTACGTGCTGATGGAACTCACCGGGCAATCGAAACCAGGTCACCTAACTGCGCAGCTCGAACAGTTTTTGGCAGACGCGCTGGAGGCGGGACTGGTGAGCGACGGGACCATTGCCCAGTCGGACGCTCAATCCAACGAGCTATGGGGAATGCGCGAAGGGTTGGCGGAGGCGCAGAACCATATCGGCGTCAGTCTGAAGCACGATATCTCGGTTCCCGTTTCGGCAATCCCAGCATTCTTGGAAAGAGCGCAAGCCGCATTGCTTGAGGCTTACCCGACGATACGGCTGCTGGCGTTCGGCCATGCCGGCGACGGCAATCTGCATTACAATCCGGCCCAGCCACTTGATTGGGATGCGGACGCTTTTCGCGCTGAACGCGAGCCTATTAATCGCATCGTCCATGACATCGTCATTTCGTTAGGCGGCTCGATTAGCGCCGAGCACGGCATCGGCCGACTGCGCAAGTCCGAGTTGGCACACTACGCCGATCCGGTGTCCATGGACCTGATGCGGACAATCAAGCGCGCGATCGACCCTGACAACCGCCTCAATCCCGGGAAGGTGTTTGAGGTCTAGCTTCAAATGACTGAGACAGACCAGAGCCAGCGGCCGGAATCCGCGCTGGGGACGCGTCGCGTCGTGCTGCCGGGCATGGTCGGCAACGTGCTCGAATGGTACGATTTCGCGCTCTATGGCTATTTGGCGCCGGTCATCGCCCAGCTTTTCTTCCCCAGCCACGATCCGCTTGCCGGCCTAGTTCAGACGTATGCGGTCTTTGCGATCGGCTTTTTGGCCCGTCCGATTGGAGGCGCCATTTTCGGCCATTTGGGCGACCGCCTTGGTCGGCGCACGATGTTGACATGGTCGATCAGCATGATGGCGCTGCCAACATGCCTGCTGGGCTTGCTACCCACCTACGCAAGCATTGGGGAATGGGCGCCGTTCCTCCTGGTGTTGCTGCGCTTGCTGCAGGGCATGTCGTCTGGCGGTGAGTTTAGCGGTTCGATCACCTTTATGGTCGAACACGCTCATCCGTCCAGGCGCGGGCTGGTCGGCAGCCTTGCAGAGTCTTCGGCGATGGCGGGGGGATTGCTCGGTGCGTGTGTCGGCTGGCTGGTTTCCGATCTACTGCCGACGGACGCGCTGCACGATTGGGGCTGGCGGTTGCCATTCCTGAGCGGTGTTATCGTCGCTGCATTTGGTCTGTGGATCAGGATCGGGATTCCCGACACACCGGCCTTCGAAGCGAATAAGAATCAAGACAAGTTAGAACGCTGGCCGCTGCTCGGAGCCTTCCGCGAGCAAAAACGGGCGATGCTGGTTTGCATCGGCCTAAGCTGGGGCTCGTCGGCCGGGTACTTCGTCATCTACACTTGGTTCGTCGGCTATATGCGCGATGTTCTGAGCCTACCGCTGCACACGGCCGTAGGAATCGGTACCCTCGGTCTTCTTCTCGGTTTGTTGAGCACGATTGCCGCCGGGTACTTGGCCGACCGATTTGGCGCCAGACGGGTACTCACCATTGCCATGATCGTCAATGTGGTGGCCGCCATTCCCCTAATGTCGTTGGCTTCGGTGGGTACTATATGGTCGGTGGTTGCGGCCCAATTCAGCCTTGCCCTGCTGCTGTCCGGCCTGCTGGGGACATTGCCGGCCTTTTACGTGACGCTGTTTTCCTCGGCGCTGCGCTGTACCGCGTTTTCGGCCTCTTACAATGTCAGCGTTGCGGTCTATGGCGGCACGGCGCCGCTGATCGCGACATTGCTGATCCAGCAGACAGGTTGGTCGATTGCGCCGGGACTCTATATCTGCGCGGCGATGCTCGTCAGCCTCGTCGCGCTACGGTTCGCTCCGAGAAACAACAGCTGACCTCCCTTGGGGGATTTAGTCTGGTTTTGCATCTAAGCCGGTCCTTCTGACCACGGAGAAGGCGGTTGGCCTGATCGTCAAAGCAACAAGAAACGACACCACCGACACCGCGATCAAATACCAGGCCGGTGCCAAGTCAGAGCCGGTGGTGGCGATAAGCCAGGTGATCACGATCGGCGCGGTGCCGCCGAAAAGAGCGACAGACAGGTTCATCGCGACCGCGCCGCCGGTGTAGCGAAGATGAGGCGGCATCATATCCGTGAGAGCTATTGGGCTTGCGCCGTTTGGCATCGCGAGATTAATCGCAAACAAGACGAGGAGGGCGATCAGGAGAGTGTCCCAACCGTTAATTGCCGCAAGAAAGATCGGGATGCTCAACAGCCCAGCGATGATGGCGGTGACCGCAATGACGCGCTTGTATCCAAAGCGGTCCGCCATATGGCCGCCGAGGGGTAGAAAGACCAACAGGACTACCAGGGCAAGCGTGTTGATCAGTTGCGGGTCCAACTCCGTCCCGTTGCCGAAATGGGTTGCGTAGGTCGGCAGCCAAACAAAGACCGCGTAGAATGACACGGTCCCGTAAATGAGCATGCAGACCATTCTCAAGGCGTTAGCCGGAGCTTCCGTCACGAGGTGGATAAGCGGGTGCTTGGTCAGTTCTCCCCGCTCTTTCGCCGCCAGGAAATCCGGCGTTTCATGCAGATGGCGGCGAACGAGAATGCCGATCACGGCGATCGCAATGCCACCCAGGAAAGGCAGGCGCCAGGCCCATTCATGCATCTGGTCGCTCGTGAAGCTGGACTTCGCCACGAGTACGATCAACGAACCGAGCAATATGCCGAATACGGTGCCGGTGTAGGCCAGGCTGCCGAAAAGGCCCTTTCGGCCCGGTGGAGAAATTTCGACCAGATAGCAGTTCGCGCCGCCTTGCTCACCACCCACCGCCAAGCCTTGCAGTAACCGGCAAGCGATCAACAATCCGGCTGCGGCTGCGCCAATTTCTGCGTGTGTTGGCAGCGCCGCGATCAGCGTCGTTGGGACCATCATCATGATGATGGAAATCTTCAGCGCTCGGCTGCGGCCGAAACGATCGCCGATAAACCCATAGAGAGCACCGCCAATGGGTCGCGCGAAATAGCCGGCTGCAAAAACACCATAGGTCTGGATCAGGCCGGCGATCGGATCGCTGGAGGGAAAGAATTCATCGCTGAGATAGGGGGCCAGATAAGCGAAGACGACGAAGTCGTACCATTCCAGAACGTTACCCGCGTTGAGGGCGAGGATTGTTTTTGTCTTTGGACGGGGCATGGATTCAGAAGTCCCGATCGACTATCGATGTCTAGCCGAAGGCAGAGCGGTCGCCGTGTACATGCCAGGTGTGATCGTTAAAGTCGCCAGAATCGACACGAGCGAGATCGCGATAAGATACCAGGCCGGTGCACTTTGATTGCCGGTCGTCGCGATGAGCCAGGTAGCAATCAACGGCACGGTGCCGCCAAACACGGCCACCTCGATGTTCATTGTGACGGCGACACCGGTGAACCGCAAATGTGCCGGCATCAGGTCTGTGATGGCTATCGGCAATGCGCCGTTTGCCATCGCCATATTCACCGCGAACAACATGATTAAGCCCATCAACAGGGATTCAGATCCGGCCTCGGCCGCTAGAAAAATTGGTACAATCAGGATTGCGCCGATGAACGCGGGCACAATCAACACCCTCTTATAGCCAAGCCGATCGGCGAGGTGGCCTCCGATCGGCAGGCAACACAACAGAACCAACAGCGCGACCGTATTGATCAACTGCGGGTCCAACTGCAAGCCACTGCCGAAGTGACTGGCATAGGTCGGCAGCCAGGCGAAGACCGTGTAAAACGATACCGTTGTGTAGAGAATGACCCCGATCATCTTCAAGACACCGAACGGCGCCTCGGTGAAAAGATGGGCCAGCGGTTGTTTGGTTAGTTGCCCACGCTCCTGTGCCATCAGGAAGTCGTCAGTTTCGTGGAGATGGCGGCGCACCCAAAGCCCAATCAGACCGAGCAAGATGGCTCCGAGAAACGGAATTCGCCATGCCCAGTCGTGCATCTCTTCGCTAGTGAAACTAGACTTTGCGACCAGCACGACGAAAGAGCCCAGCAGGATACCGAATACGCTTCCAGTGTAGGCAAGACTGCCGATTAAGCCTTTGCGCCCGGGCGGTGAAACCTCTACCAGGTAGCAGATTGAGCCGCCCTGTTCGCCGCCAACCGACATGCCCTGGATAATGCGCAAGGCAATCAGTAGCAGTGCAGCCAGGGTGCCGATATCTTGATGGGTCGGCACCACTGCGATTAGGGTCGTCGGCACCATCATCGACACGATCGAGACGCGAAGGGCTAGCCGACGGCCGAATCGGTCGCCGAGGTAGCCAAAAATCACGCCGCCGATGGGTCGGGCAAAATAACCAAGCGCAAAAACACCATAGGTTTGGATCAGGCCTGCAAACGGATCGCTTGATGGGAAAAACTCGTCGCTGAGGTATGGGGCGAGGTAGGCGAAAATGAAGAAATCATACCATTCCAGAACATTGCCGGCGTTCGACGCGACGACGGTTTTCGTGCGGATGCCAGCCATTGAACCAAGACCCCCTCTTCAGACAATACCCATTTCAGGCGCGGCCCGGTATTGCACCAGCTACCCCACGGTTTGGGTAAATCGATTCGGTCTTAGGCGTTGCTAAAGCCCGAGGTGACTACGGACCGCCAATAGACCTGCTGCACCGTCGAGCGTTTCGACGCCTTCAAGCCACGGCTCCAGCGCTGACGGATTGGCCAGCAACCAGGCCAAAGCTGCGTCTCGCGGTGACTGGTTTTCGTCGAGAACCGCGCCCATCAACGTGTTTTCCATGTCGATCGAGAAAACAAGGTTGGCGAGCAAGCGGCTCGCGTTAGGGCACTCCTCGGCGTAGCCGGCGCGGATCGCGGTGTGTACCGTCGAGGCACCATGATTGGGGCCAAAAAACTCATCGCCGCCATCAAGGTAGGTGAGATCGAATTCTGTGTTCATCGGGTGCGGCTCCCAGGCGAGAAACACCACGGCTTGGCCTGCATCGATCGCGCTCGTGACGGCGTCCAGCATGCCTTGTTCAGACGAAGCCACCACCTCAAAGCCATCCAGCCCGAACCGCCGATCGCCGATGAGGGCTGCGGCCAGACGGTTGCCGTCATTGCCCGGTTCGATCCCGAGAATACGATGGTTGAGCGCGTCGCCGAACGCAGCGATGTCGGTGAAATCCGTTAGACCGTGGTCGGCCAAATAGGTTGGGACGGCCAGCGAGAATCGGGCGCCTTCGAGGTTGACCCCGAGTACTTCGACAGTCCCCTGGGCGACAAAAGGGTCAAGGTTTTCCGCCATGGTCGGTAGCCAAGCGCCCAGAAAGGCGTCGACGCGGCCGGCCTGCAACTCTACGAAGCTCCCCGGCACCGATAGCGCCTCCTCCTCCGCTTGATAGCCTAGCCCTTCCAGCAGGATTGATGTGAGCGCGGTGGTCGCGCGGATGTCCGTCCATCCGACATCGGAAAATCGCACGGTTGCGCAACTTGATGGATCGTTGGCGAGGGCATGTGGCCCCGTTAGCGAGGCGATAACGGCCAGCCCGATAAGAGCGCGCCTAATGGCGGGGGCGTTCCATGCTTCCGTTTTCCGTCTACCGCGTGCGTATTCCGAAGATGCGGCATGAGGCCACTGGATGGCGCGCGGCCGGCGAGGTCGCAGATGGTGGTTTGTTGTCATCGGCTCGGGGGGCTTTCTTCGCGGCGGTCACGTACGACAGCATATCTCGGAAAGAGGGCTTTGCGAACTACACGGTGTCAATCTTCGGCGGGGAAGAATGCGGCGATCTGCGCGGTGCCAGTGTCAATTGCGTAGACGAAATAGCTGTGAAGATAGTCTCCCGCGCCTTCGGAAAACTCGGGCGCGACGGCAATCCCTGTGCTAGCCAACGTGGCTGCCATCACGCCGCCATCCTGGCCGGTTCCGACCGTCAGGTAGCCGCAGAAGCCGTTGTCCAGTGTTTCGGCGTCGCCCTCAGAAAACTCCATTAGGGACAAACACGCATTTCGGTCGGCAAGGAACTCCATCCCGAAATCAACGGCGGTTCCGTGGGTCACGACGTCTTGGGACGAACCGTAACCGCCCGCGCTGAGCAATACCGTTGCAAGGTCGTTGGGTGGGATGTCTTCGGACGCCCGCAAAAGCAGGTCGTAGACAAGCTCCTCGCCCGTGATCGCCCCGATACGATAGTTTCCAAGTGCTTGGTCCAAGTTCCAGAGCGCAGGGCCGCCGGCCGGAACTCCGCCAACGGAGAAGTTGCAGCCATCAAGATTGTGGTCTCGGCTGATCACGACGATGGACCGGTCTGCCGCCCCAAGCCTGTTCTGGCCTCCATCGGCTTCGTGGCAAATGAATTCGGTGGCGCCAGCATGGGCGCTGGCCAAAAGCCCTATCCCAGCCACCAGGCTTGTACTGACGGCTGCGTGCTTCATCGCTGAACTTCGTTTCATAGTCGACCTCTCGAATTTGCGGCGAAGATGGTTGCCGATCGTGATCGAGGCGTCAAAAGGGCGTCACGCGGCGCTTTCTCACACGCGACGGTTGGGTCTCGATCGCCACCAAATGGGCAACAGCAGCGCCGTTAGTCTGCCAAACAAGCTGAGCGCGATCGTGATGCCGACGATGAGAATCACCTCATTTTCCAGACGACGTAACTGGGCAGTGTTCTCCGATAACCGGCTATCAACCTGGCTGTGCATATTCGCTACCACGTCGCGGATTGCGTCCATCGTCTCCTTGCCGACATTGTTTGCAACGATCTCGCGTGCCGCCTCGAAGCCTTGCTCGCGCCGGACTTCGACGGTGCTGTCCAGCTCGTCGAGCTTCTCATGAATGAGGCCCGTTATGTGTTCTGTCTCTTCTATTAGTTGCTGATTGTCACTGACCAGGTCGCGCAGCCGCTCCAGATCATTGGAAAACCGGCTATGAGCGGCTTCAAACGGAGCCAGGTAGGAGTCTTCCCCCGTGATCAGGTAGCCGCGCTGACCGGTTTCCAGATCTTGGAGGTCGAGCATCAAGTTGCTGATCAGGTCGGAAACTTCGAGAGAGTGGTGGACCAGTTCATGGGTTTGTTCCAATGCGACGTTGTAGCGATAGGTGACATAGCCGCTGCACAGCACCGCAATGGTGACCGGCAGCATGCTCAGCACGGTCAGCCAAGTGAACAGACGGCGAAAATTCGAGCGAAAGCGCACAATGGAAACTACGACTTCGGGGTGGTCTCAAGCTGCACGGTAGGGCGACAGCGCCTTCTGCACAATCGCCGATAGAGCCAGCGAAGTGTATCTAAGCCTTAGCTTTTTGCAGGGGTTCCGCGAGCAGTTTCTTGATCTCCGGCTGGCAAGAGCCGCAGACCCTCCCGGCGCCGGTCGCCGCCATTGTCGGGTTGAGTTCCGTGAGATGCAGTTCGTCAATCTTGGCTCTGATTAGGTTGGCGCCAACATTCAAGCACGAACAAACGATAGGCCCGGGGTCAAAGTCCGACTGACTAGGCCTTCCGGCCAGGATGTCGAATGCCGAAGCGTCATTGGCAAAGGCTTCGACGACGTAGGAGCGGGCAACTTCGACCGGGTGGCGTGCTGCAAATAGAACGGCAGAAATCTGGCCGCCGTCGGTGATCGCGACACGCGCGGTGCCTCGCTCCAGATCCTCCATATGGGCTACATTGTCGGACTGAATGCCCGTTAGTTCTCGTGTCAACGCCGCCCAGTCCGGTGGCACGCAAGTATCGGCAATCTCCGCCTGCCAACAGCCGTTAGGCAGTAGGGCACGAGCCCAATAGTTCGTTTGAGGCCGCAGCTCAAAGCGCGAAACCACAAATCCGAACCAACATGCATTCAGTCGGCTTACCCGAACGGCTGATGCCTTCGAGGCGGGCTGGCCCGATATCGGGTCCACCAGCCCTTGAACCAGCGCGTCGACCCGCGCCGAGCCCGACCAGTGATTGGTCCAGTGAATTGGAACGAAGATCGATCCGACGGGCGTGCTGTCGGTAATCAGTGCACGGACGACGATCGATCCCGACACGTTTTCGACCGTAACCAGATCGGCCTCGTCGATCCCGTACTTCTTAGCGTCGCTTGGATGGATCTCCGCGAAGGGTTCGGCGATATGTCGGCTAAGCCTCGGCGACTTTGCGGTGCGCGTCATTGTATGCCAATGGTCGCGGACGCGGCCCGTGTTCAGGCGAAGCGGATACACCGGCGAGGTCTGACTGGGGGGCGGTTTGCAGTTCACCGCGATCATGCGCGCTTTTCTGTCGGGCGTATAGAAGTCGCCATCGGCAAAGAAGCGGCCGCCGTTGCGACATTCGCTGAGCGGCCAGTGGACCGGCTGTAGAGCGTCGTACTCTGCGTCGGTAATCGTCGCCAGCCCACTGATATCGAAATCAGCGCCGTTGCTGGCGGCAACCCCTGAAAGGGCAGCGAATTCACGGAATATTTCGGCTGGGCTTTCATAGTTGAAGGCAGACGACCAACCCATCGCGGAGGCAACGTCCGAAATGATCTTCCAATCATGGCGGGCGGCACCGAGCGGTTCCCTGAATGGGCGCTGGCGGCTGATACAGCGCTCGGAGTTTGTCACCGTGCCAGACTTCTCGCCCCAGCCCGTCGCGGGCAAGACCACGTCCGCCAGAACAGACGTATCGGTGTCGTCGGCAATCTCCGACACAATAACGAACGGGCAGGCTTTGATGGCCGCGATGACCTTATCGGCTTCGGGCATACTGACCACGGGATTGGTACACATAATCCACAGCGCCTTGATCCGCCCTTCGGCGCACGCGTCGAACAAGTCAACGGCCTTGAGGCCCGGTCGATCCGCAATCGCGGGCGAGGCCCAGAAATCTTGCACAGCCTGCCGATGAACAGCGTTTTCCAGTTCCAGATGGCAGGTCAGCATCGTGGAAAGCCCGCCAACCTCGCGCCCGCCCATCGCGTTTGGCTGGCCGGTAACAGAAAATGGTCCCATGCCAGGCCGTCCAATTCGGCCCGTCGCCAAGTGGCAATTGATGATCGCGTTGACGGTGTCGGTTCCGTTCACGGCCTGATTGACGCCCTGGCTGTAGACCGTCACGACCCTCTCGGTCTTCACCCAGTTCTCATAGAACCCAGCGAGAGTATCCGTGGAAAGACCGGTCGCTTCGGCGACGGAGTTCAGTGTCATCGATGAGGCTGCGGCCAGCGTGTCGGCGAGTCCCGAGACATGGGAGCCGACATACTCAGTGTCGATGGCATCCGCCTCGGCAACGGCGCAAAGCAGACCGCCGAACAGCGCGATGTCGCTTCCTGGGGCGAGGCGTAGATTTACATCGGCCAAATCTGAGGTCGCGGTTCGCCTTGGGTCGATACTGACGACACGCAGGGCAGGGCGCGCCTGTTTTGCCCCTGCCAATCTCTGAAACAGAACCGGATGGCACCAGGCGAGGTTCGAGCCGACGAGAACCACCAGATCCGCCTGCTCGAGGTCCTCGTAGACCCCTGGGACAGTATCGGTACCGAAGGCGCGGCGGTGGCCAGCCACGGAGGACGCCATGCACAGCCGCGAGTTGGTATCGATGTTCGCTGTGCCGACATAGCCGTTCATTAGCTTGTTGGCGACGTAGTAATCCTCTGTCAGCAACTGGCCGGATAGATAGAGTGCCACGCTTTCGCGGCCGTAACTATCGATGGCTTCGCAAAATCGGCGTGCCACAAGGTCGATGGACTCATCCCAGTCGGCGTTGCGACCGGCGATACGCGGCGCTAAGAGCCGATCCGTTGTCCCCAGAGTTTCGCCGAGCGCGGCACCTTTTGAACAGAGCCGGCCTCGATTTGCGGGGTGCGTTTCATCGCCGTGGATATCGGCGCCGCCCTCACTTTCTGGCCGTACAACGATGCCGCAGCCGACCCCGCAATAGGGGCAGGTGGTGGCAACTGTTTTGTCTGCATCTAGGCTAGCCATGAAGACTGCACCGGCCGCCATAAACCGGCAATGGAGGCGCTTGGGCGATACGCGGGCCGAAGATCATGCCAGGGCGCAAATCAGTGATGTCCGCACCCGACGACAGCAACTGAAAGAACCAGCCGGCATCGTTTGCATCGCCGTAGAGCAGCACGCCGGTTATCCGGTTGTCGTCAACGATCAAACGCCGATAGAGACCGTTTGCGGGGTCATGGAAGGTGATTTCTTCGCAGTCCGACGGCGCATCTGATCTCCCGGATGCAAAAAGCTCTAATCCTGTGACCTTAAGCGCGGTCGACGATACTGCGTCGCTAAAGACGGCTTTCCCGCCCGCCAGACGTTGGGCGGCGACGGCGGCCATACTGAAAAGCGGTGCGACGGTGCCATAGCAGTGACCATCATGTTCGGCGCACTCACCGATCGCCTGGATTCTCGGGTCACTCGTACACAGCTCATCGTCGATCAAGATGCCATTACGGCACTCAAGCCCGGCATCAAGCGCCAGTTCCGTGCTCGGGATGATGCCGGTCGCCAGTATTACGAGTTCTGCTTCGATACCTTGTCCGTCGGCAAGCTGGACTGCCTGTACATGACCATCTCCGACAAGTTGAAGCGTATCTGTCTGGCACAGGACGGTGATACCGCGCTGTTCCAGAGCAGCCTCCAGGAGTCTTCCCGCTATGGCGTCAATTAGGCGCTCCATGAGATGGGAGGCGCGGTGGATCAAGGTCACGTTGGCCCCGCATGCCGCGAGAGCCGCTGCCGTCTCGACGCCAAGAACGCCGCCACCGATCACGACCACCTTCGTGCCTGGCGCTTGGGTCGCGCGTTGGATGGCCTGCAGATCGGCAGCACCGCGATAGGTCTGAACCCCTGGCAGGTCGGTGCCGGGTACAGCGATGACCCTTGGCCGCGAGCCCGTGGCAATGACAAGCCTGTCGTAGGGCGTTTCGCCTTGCGCGGTCACCACATGTTGCCGATGTCGGTCTATCTTTAGGACCCTTTGGCCAAGGCGGACGTCGATCCGGTGTCGCCGGTACCAAGCCTCGTCATGAAGCAGCAAACGCTCAAACGATGTCGTCCCTTCTAGCACTGCCGAAAGCTGGATACGGTCATAGATACCGACGGTTTCGTCGCCGAACAGGGTGATGTCGAAGGTGCCCGGTGATCGAGCCGTTAGCTCGTCGATCAACCGGCCGGCAACGGTGCCCGCGCCGACAATCACCAACCTTTCGACCAACGCATGCCCCTTCCTCGATCCAAGGTTTGGATGCCGGCGAACCCAGCGGCCTCGCGGCACTACCTTGGCAGATTGAGCCTCGATCGGTGGGCGCTACGAAACAGGTTCGAAGGCAGTCTATGACGCTTGTGCGATGACGAGTGTAGTCGCGGGATGCGCTTAGACAAGCGGGGTTTGCCCCCTAAGGTTCAGCGCAACGATTGCTAGAAAACTTCGTCATCATGGTTCAACCTGCAATGCGCT
>JBCCER010000121.1:0-13530 GCA_039030175.1 Pseudomonadota bacterium | reverse complement strand
GTCGGCGCCGCGGGTCTCGCCATCGCCGGGGTGGCCTTATTGATCTTCGCGCTCGCCGGGTTGGGCCTCGCGTGGATCGTCGCCGGCGTTGTGATCTTCGTGGCCGCGATGGGGCTGGTCGAAACCAACGCGATCGTCGCCGCCCTGTCGGTCCTGCCGGAAGAAAACGGCACGGTATCGGCCCTCACCGGTGCCCTCCAATTTGCCATCGGCGCGCTGGCCAGCCTGGCCGTCAGCCTGATGGCGTCGGCAGATGCCGTCCCAATGACTTCGGTCATGGCCGCGTCGGGCGTCCTGACACTCGCGAGCGCCGCTTTCCTGCGATCAACAACCCTTGCCCATGGAGCGAGCAATGCTTGAGATCGACCATATCGATCATGTCGGCATCCGCATCAGCGACCGACAGAAATCCGTCGAATTCTATGAACTGCTGGGGTTCAAGCTGATCGCCGATGGCGGCTTCGATATGGGCCATCCGCTGGTCATGCTGCACCCCTCGGGGATCAACATCAATCTACTGGGGCCGGCGACGGCCAAGCAGGGCGAGAACGTCCTGATGGACGAAAAGCCCAAGTATCCCGGCATCACTCATGTAGCCCTGAAGATGAAGGATGCCGCGGCAACCGAAGCCTTCGTCACCAGCCATGGCATCGCCATCACCGGGCGCCGCAACTTCCGCGGCACCAAGACGATCTTCATCCGCGACCCCGACCGCAACGTCTTGGAGTTGGTCGGCCCTGGCCCGTCAGTAGCGGACCTGATCGCGGAACATGTCCACGAGCAAAGCCACTAACCCCGACCCTGGATCACAGAAAGGAAGTCACCCCATGAAACTCTATTCAGCCCCCGGCACCTGCGCCACCGCCATGCACATCGCGCTGGAATGGATCGGCAAACCCTACGAGGTCGAGCATCTCGACTTCGCCGCCATGAAGTCGCCGGAGTATTTGAAACTAAACCCGTCCGGCGTCGTGCCGACCCTGGTCGACGGCGATCTGGCCTTGCCCGAGGGGATGGCCATCCTGCTCTATCTCGTCGACCAAAACCCCGAGGCCGATATCGGGCCGGCACCCGGAACGCCCGAGCGGGTCGAACTGCACAAATGGCTCGTCTATTTGTCGGGCACGCTGCACCCCTATTTCTGGCCCTACTTCATGCCGATGCGGTTTACCACGGACGAAGGCGGGCACGACGCCGTGCGCCAGGCCTCTCAGATCCAGGTCGACAAAGTCTTGTCCTTGATCGACGACCATCTGGAGGGACGCGAATGGATGGTCGGCGACCGTAAATCGGTGGCGGACGCATTCCTTTATCCCATGGCCGGCTGGGCCTACGGCTTCGACAAGTCGACGGCCGAGTACAAGAACATCGACCGCGTCATCCGCAAGCTGGCGGCGGACGAAGCGGTTCAGAAGGTCCACGCCGCGCAGGGCAACTCGCCGAAAGTGGACATTGCCGCCTAGACATCTCGATTGAATTAACAGAGGGCGCGCTATTCGGCGCACCCTCCGGGCCTTGTCTACTCAATCAGGTTTCACAGAGCTTTTTGCATGAACCAGCGTCGGTGACCTTCCGGCGCCCGGCCAGGTTCGTTGCTCAGCTGACCGAAGGGCTCATATCCCTGCCTCTCGTAGAACTGCCTTGCTTTCGGGCTCGAGGTGTCCAGCCACGCGCCGTGGCATCCAGCCGCAAGGGCCTTTGCTTCCGCCTGCGCCATCAGATCCTGCCCCAGACCCTTCCCCCGATGGCTAGGCTTAACCCACAGGGTTTTGACCAGAAGCCATCCATAGGACGTGCTGGCCGTCAGACCTCCGACTAGATTTTCTTCGGAGTCGCGTGCGGTCAGTACGAAGCTCGTGTTTGTCGACTGGGGCAGTTCTAGTCGAAGCGATTTCAACAACTCGGCCTCGATCAGCTCGGCGGCGCCGTCATCCTCCTCGGCAATCGCGACGGCGTCACTGGTCATGGTCATCACGTCACTTCAATATGCATCAAAGGCACATACCCCGTCTTTACCGCGCGATGGCCATATAGCGGCGCCCCATATTGCCGAACAGCCAAATCAAACGCTCACAATGATTTGCCGTCGCCAACAGTTTCATCCGGCGATCGGCGTCAAGGGCGCTCTCCTGCGCTAAGTAAGCCGACCTGACGGCGGTCAGGCCATTGCCATCGTCAGCGGTCATGAGCTCGAGCAAACGCGCATCCTCCTCAGAGCGGTTTTTCGCAACATCGATGAGGGTCAGCAAGATGGCGTCCAGGCCCTCAACAACCGCCTCGGCGAAGTGAGCACCGACCTCTGACTGGGCAAGGTCGGCCACTTCACCTTCGAGATCTGTCAGAATCTCGGTCGCAGACTGAAGCAGCCTTTGCAGGCTCATAAGATGGTTCATGTGTTCGAATGCTTCGGTCGAAAGCGCGCCCTGGGTTGAGACATCCGTCATCGCCTGCTCTATCAGTTCATCCAAGGCGGCGAATGCCTCCTGATAGGCTTCGGGCGTCGTCTGTCCTCTGCCGCGCTGCTCTTCGCCAATCCTCAATGCCCCCAGCGCGTGGTCGAGATATTCGACCAAACGACATTGCTCCAGCTCGATCAGATCAAGGGCCGTGTCCGGGTCGTCAGCCATCCGGCTGTGCAAATAGCGGGGCTTTGAGATCTGTTCCACCAGCGTCTCAGGCCAAAGCCGAGCCAAAACCGCCCCCACAGGCTTTCGAAACATGAACAGCAAGACGCCGGCGACCCAGTCAAAGATTAGGGCGGCAAAGGCAACCTCAACGCCGTCAGACCGGGCGATCGACTCGATGAAGGCAATGACCAGAGGTATGCCGGCCATTACCTCAACGAAGAATAGCGGCACCAAGATAGCGGCACCGACAAAGTTGAAAACGGTCTGAAACATCGCGATCTGTTTCGACTGACCGGTCAAGGGGGAGGACAAGAATAGGGTTAAGAACGAAGAGCCGACATTGGCCCCATAGACCACCATGATTGATTCAGCGAGGTCCAGTAGCTCCGCCTGTTGCAAGGCGACGGCGATGACAATGACGGCAAGGCTCGATTGGACAAGAATGCTGAGCACGATGCCGACTGCAAACCCCAGCAAATAGGCGTCGTGGGTCCATTCGAGCAGGTACGAGAACCATTCGGTCTGGGCCAGCGGTGCCACCCCTTCCTGCATCGTACCGAGACCGAAAAATAACAGCGCGATGCCAAAAACCGTGCCTGCGGCCGACCGCAGCGCTCGTGCCCTGTCACTGGAATAAAGCAGTCCTGACAGGCCCAGCAGAAAAAGGATGGCTAGCTTCACGTCCATCACGAGGATCAACACGACCAGCCCGGCAGCCATGTTGACGCCAATAATCATGGGCAGCGATTGGGTCACAGTGATCAGCCCGGCACGCATCATGCCGACAAGAACAAACGTCGCCGCTGATGTGCTTTGAGTGAGCGCAATAAACACCGAGCCCCACAGCACCCCGGACAAAGGCCGCCTGGTCCACGACGCAATCCGCTCGCGCAGACGTCGGCCGCCCAGCGATCGTAAATGCTCCGTCAAGAAAGCAAGGCCGACAAAGAACAGACCGATGCCCGCCACCAGGGCGCCAATGATATGCGCCAGCGAGGGGGCTTCCTGACCGGTCATCGCCGGTCAGAATCCTTTGAGGGCGTCGGTCTCGCTGTCGAATACCGATAGGACGTTCGATATCCCCGAGATGTCAAAGACGTCCCGAACCATGCCGTGGAGGTTGCAGATCCGCAGTTCCCCGCTCGCGGCGGTGATCGCCTTGGCCGAGATCAAGATCGCCCTCAGGCCTGCGCTGCTGATGTACTCTACCTTCGCCAGATTGAGGACGATCTTGCGGGCGCCTGACTCAACAACACTGCCGACCCGATCCTGCACGCCCTGAGCGGTCGCGCCGTCGACACGCCCTTCGACTGAAAGCAACGAAACATTGTTCACGACCGTCGTGAAAATCTGCATGCGTGACCTGCCTCTACCACGGCGCAGCTCTTTACGGCCGCATTCCGGAACAAACGTCTAAATACAATGTAACACGGCAATTCGCCAATCGATTGCTGCCGCCTGTGCGACGCATGTCATTGGCCGGGCGGGACGTCTTTTGTCTCGCGCAATGTTAGCGCCACGACGCATGAGATTACAGCGACGGCAATGATGTACCAGGCCACGGACAGCGCCCGGCCAATGGCCGCCACCAGCCAAGCTGCCGAACAGGCCAAGACCGCATAACGGGCGGCCGCCCCAATCATGCTTGGACGCAAGGACTGGCTCTTGGCATTTCACCAGATGGTGAGCGCGTCAATTAGAACCCCTGCAGCCCCTGACCAGGTCTCCGCCGGGTTCGCCACACCATTCTTGCGCCATCGGACATTCGGATTACTGCCTCAAGATGTGCCCGAGATTCCTGCCTCCCCGCGAGGCGCTTGCCGCTCGACGGCAGTTCTCGTGCTTCGTGTGGGGACTCCGGTTGGTTTTGATCTGCCTTTCCCTTTCGCGAGCCATTGAACAAGAATAGTCTTCATGCGTCGGCAATGACTGTCGGCGAACAAACCAGAGCCGTCATCTGGAAGGCCCTGCAAAAAAGAGGGAGACTCGCTCATGTACACGAAATTCTACAAAATCAGCTGTGATCCGGCCAACACAGACGGCTTGATGGCCCATTACGACGCGGAAGTGGCCGACAAGATCCGACAAAGTCCGGCCCATGTCGGGCACCAAATGGTCGAGACCGGCGCGGGCAATTGGCTGCTGATCTCCAACTATGTCAGCAAGCAGGCGGCCGAAGATTTTGCCCCGAAGGTTAAAGAGATCGTTGCCCCGATGGTGGCCAACTTTGGCATGGAGATCTCAGTTCTTGCGGAAGGCGAAGCCGTGAAGCAGGTTTCATAGGCAGGTTCGTTCTATTGAATAAGGGGACGATGCAATGACCACGCCGATCACTGTTTTGGTCGAGTTCGCAATTGCCGACGGAAAGGCCGATGCCTTTGCCGAGGTCTGCGCGAAGGGGCGCAGCATCGTCCAATCCAAGGAACCGGGCACGCTGTCGTTCCGTCAGTACTTCAATGCCGACCGCAGCGTGGCCGTTTCGCTGGAGACCTACGTCGATTCAGACGCCCTCATCGCGCACATAGACAATGCTAGAGAGGATATCGGCGCCATCACGGATATCGCCTCGTTGGTCAGAACCGAGGTCTACGGCAATATCAGTGCTGCCGCGAGGCGGACCTTCGAAGAATTCAACGGGACGGTCTATCAGCCCTTCTCCGAGTATTGGCGATAAATAGGGGGACCGATGGTCAGAGGCTTGGCTTGGGTGACGGCGGGCCTAATCGCCTGCGTGCCATAGGGCTCTCAATCCGAACGACCACGCCTGGATCAGCTGTACCACCTGCCACGGAGATGTCAGCGGATAGTCGCAGAATCCGTTCGCCGATATTGTCTTTAAGGGCACCAAGTCTAATTCAGCGACTGTTCGACCCAACAGAGGTTGCTCAGATCCTGCACGAAAGACCCAAGCCATGCCCTTGGTTGAGGATGCCGCACCACCGCTACCGCCCCTGCCCTACGAGGCCTGGGTCGATACGAAGGACACCTTGCATCTGTTTTGCCAGATCGTCGGCAAGATCAGGCTGAAGGCACATCCCAAGCTGAACCATTGGTGGCACGTCACCCTCTACCCGTCGCCGCGCGGCCTCACGACCGGCCGTATTCCCTACGGCAATGGCAGCTTTGAGATCCTGCTCGACCTCATCGTCCATGAGGTGGTTATCAGCTCGAGCGAGGGCGAGGTCGAACGGTTCGATATTGCGGGCAAGTCCGTTGCTGCGTTCTACCGGGCGACTATGGCGGCACTAAAGAGCATCGGCGTTCACGTTCGCATCCTGGCCGTGCCGTACGACAACAAGAGCACTGTCCCCTTCGCGGACAATTACGAGCAGTCGGCCTACGACCCAGACGCCGTTCACCGCTATTGGCAGGCGATCGGTTCCATTGCCTCGACGATGGAGGTGTTCCGCGGCCGGTTCGATGGCAAGTCCACACCTGTCCATCTCTACTGGCACAGTTTCGATCTGGTGCTGACGCGCTTTTCCGGACGCCGGGCGCCGCTTGAAAACGCCCGCACCCAGTCCGACCGCGAGGCTTACTCCCACGAGGTGATCAGTTTCGGATTCTGGCCCGGCGACGACAGCGCTCCGGCGCCAGCCTTCTACTCCTACACCTATCCGGAGCCGCCGGGCCTAGCCGAAACCGACCTTGCGCCCGCTCAGGCACAATGGATCGACAAGAATGGCGGCGCGCTCGCCATTTACCCCTATGATGCCATGCGGGCCACGCCCAACCCGGGCGGTGCGCTGCTGCAATTCATGGACAGTACGTATCGCGCCGGCGCCAGTCTTGCGGGATGGGATTTCGATGATTTTGTCCATCAGTATGTCGAGGAGCGCCCTTGACCCCTCTGCAACCAAGCAACGTGGCGCAAGCTGACTGGCGCCACTGAATCCGCCCTTTCAATTCCAAATAGCGAATGGTGGAGGCCTGCTGTAGGTTGCCGGCATGACAGCCTCCGCGCAGCCAGCCTACACCCAAGAAAACCTTCCCTTGGGCGGCCTCTATGCGCTGGCATCATTCCTGTGCCTGGCGGCGATGAGCGCATTTGCCAAGGCGGCAGGCGACCATGCGCCGACCATCGTCATCGTCTTCTTTCAGAACTTTATCTGTCTCGTCCTTATCGCCCCCTTCGCGCTGCGCCACGGGCTTGAACCGCTAAAGACTCGTCGTGCGCCCTTACATCTGCTACGCGCAGTGTGCGGAACGGGTTCCTGGTTCGGCTTATTCGTAGCCATTTCCATGGTGCCGCTGGCAAATGCGGTACTGCTGACCTACAGCGCGCCCTTGTGGATGCCGCTCATCGCCTGGTTGATCTCGCGCCAAAGGATCGGCAGACGGCTCTGGATCGGCATGGTCCTCGGATTCGTCGGCGTTGTCCTGGTGCTGCACCCGTCCGGTGCGTCCTTTAATGCCGGCGCCTTGTTCGCGCTGGGTGCCGCAATTCTGCTTGCCCTGACGCTGATTTTGGTCCGCCGGCTCAGCACCACCGAGCCGACGACACGCATCTTGTTCTATTACTTCCTGCTTTCCAGCGTGATCACCATACCCCCTGCAATCGCCATGTGGGCCCCGGTAGATCCCATTGGCTGGGTCTACATGGCCGCCATCGGGCTCTGCTTCATGGGCAGCCAGGTCTTCATCATCCTAGCCTATCGACAGGCAACAGCGGTGAAACTCGGCCCTCTGATCTATTCCGTCATCGTCTTCACCGCCTTGATCAACTGGCTGGTCTGGTCGGCGACACCGACCTGGCTAGAGCTCGCCGGTATGGCGTGCGTCATCATTGGCGGGGTAGTGGCTGTGGCAAAGCACAACGCCAGCGCTGCCCACCCGTCGTAACTCCGCTTTGGCGGGCAATTGGAGCAATGCTAAATTCCCGAAAAGAGCAATAACTGCTCGCGGGAACTTGGGGGACAACACATGACCCATTTCGATCTTGGCACTTACACGCGCACAGTTACCACGTCGTCGGCCGAAGCCCAGCGCTGGTTCGATTTCGGGCTTGTTTGGACCTATGGCTACAATCATGAAGAGGCCATCGTTTGTTTCGAGAAGGCGCTGCAGCACGACCCCGCCTGCGCCATGGCGCATTGGGGCGTCGCCTATGCCATCGGCCCCAACTACAACAAGCCGTGGGAGACGTTCGAGCCGGAGGAAAAGCCCGAGGCGCTTGACCAGGCGCAGCGAGCTCTGAAGGCGGCAAACGACCACTCTGGCGGGGCGACACCGATCGAGCAGGCGCTGATCGAGGCGCTGGGCCAGCGCTATCCGGATGATGCCGATATCGAGTCGTTCGACCCCTGGAACGACGCCTATGCCGACGCGATGCGTCAGGTCCATCGCGCCCACCCAAACGACCTCGACGTCTGCGCCCTGTTCGCCGAGGCGATCATGAACCGCACGCCGTGGCAGCTTTGGGACCTGCCGACCGGCAAGCCGGCCGAGGGGGCGAACACGCTGGAGGCGATCGAGGTTCTGGAGACCGCCTTTGCGAGGCTGGACGGGGCTTGGGACCATCCTGGCCTGTTGCACATGTACATCCATCTGATGGAGATGTCGCCGCATCCGGAGCGCGCGCTACGCCAAGGCGACCGGCTGAGCACGCTGGTGCCCGAGGCCGGACACCTCCTCCACATGGGCACCCATATCGATGTGCTGTGCGGCGACTATCAAAACGTCGTCGCCCGCAACTCCAACGCCATCGTGGCCGACCGGAAGTACCTCGCCCATGCCGGGTCGGAGAACTTCTATTCCGCGTATCGCTGCCACAACTATCACTTCAAGATTTACGGCGCGCTGTTCCTGGGCCAACCGGCAGCCGCGTTCGAGGCAGCGGACGAGTTGATCGAGACTTTGCCGGAGAACACGTTGCGCCCCTTCGCCGACTGGTTCGAAGCTTTCATACCGATGAAGCAGCATGTCTTCGTGCGCTTTGGGATGTGGGACGAGATCATCGCTCAGCCGCTGCCCGCAGATGCCGAACTCTACAGCGTCACCACGGCAATGATGCGCTATGCCCGCGCGGTGGCCTACGCCAATCTCGGCGACATCGCCGCCGCCGAGGCCGAGCGCGACGCCTTCTTCGCCGCCCGCGACGCGGTGCCGGAAAGCCGCATGTTGTTCAACAACACCTGCCACGACATTCTGAAGGTGGCCGAGCAGATGCTGCTGGGCGAGCTGGAGTATCGCAAAGGCAATTTGGAAGCAGCGTTTGACCATCTGCGCCGATCGGTCGAGATCGACGACAATCTACCCTATGACGAGCCCTGGGGCTGGATGCAGCCGACCCGCCATGCGCTCGGCGCCCTCTTGTTGGAACAAAACCGCGTGGATGAGGCGGAGGCCGTCTACCGCGCCGACCTCGGGCTGGACGCCACCCTCAGCCGCGCCTGCCAGCACCCGAACAATGTCTGGAGTCTGCATGGGCTGCACGAATGTTTGGAGCGGCGCGGCGAAAGGGCCGAAATCCAGCACATCAAGTTACGCCTCGACCAAGCGTTGGCCCGCGCCGAAGTGCCGATCCGGGCGTCGTGCTTCTGTCGGGGGAAGTTGGCCGCCTAGCGACCCCCTCACACGCATTTGCCGACATCAACCGTAAGTGATGGCAGAAAGAGAGCATTGCACACATCTTTATCTTCATAAGGCTCGGCGCAATGCGACCGATCAAGTAGAATGACCTCATAACCGGGCGATGGAGGACGAGATGGACGATGCGGCTTCAAGAGTTACCGCCGAAGACTGCCAACGCCTGATGAAACTCGTCGGCGAGATTGCCAGGGCGTGCAAACAGGCGCATGACAGAGCCCTGCCGGACGAGGACGCCGATCTGAGCGTTCCCCCCGATCACTTGGCATCTACGCTTGCGCTAAGGGTGCTCGCGATGATCCCGCGAGATCTTGGCGGCATGAAATAGGCGCGATCTGCCTTGGTTTACACGTCCGCGTCCGACGATGGCGGGAGAGCGCCCGAGGCGACTTTCTCGATAAGTTCGAGTTGGGCCGGCAGGCATTGTCGCTTTAGATCATAGCGGTCGACCACGAATTTCCGCGCTGCGCGTCCGATCCGCTCGCGCAGTTTTCTGTCGTCCAGCATGCGATCGACCGTCTCGGCCAACGCCGCTGAATCGAAGAAATCGGTCAGGACCCCGTTTTTTCCATTGGTCATGACCTCTTCCACTGGCGGCGTGCGAGAGGCGACGATGGCGCAGCCGGTGCTCATCGCCTCAAGCATCGACCAGGATAGCACCCAGGGGTAGGTCAGGTAGATGTGCAGCGAGGAGAGCTGAAGCACCTGCAAATACTGCTCGTACGGCACCCGGCCGACGAAGCGCACGCGGGATAGATCGATCTTGCCGGCCAACTCCTTCAGATAGAGCTCGCGATAAGACTTGATGCCTTCCGGCGGCGGGCGGCCATAGCTGACCTCATCGCCGCCGACCACCACCACGGTCGCGTTCGGCCTTCTACGCTGGATTTCGGGCAGGGCCCGCATGAAGATGTGGAAGCCTCGATAGGGCTCCAAATTGCGGGCGACATAGGTGATCACCTCGTCCTTCCGGGTCAGCGTCAGCCCGCTGCCGAAGCGCACGGTCACATCCTTGTTTGGGCGCACGATGTCGGTGTCGATGCCGTCGAAAATGACCGAGGTGCGAGGCTGGATGTCCGACGGCAGGGCCTGATATTGCCACTGCGTCGGCGTAATGCCCCAATCGGCGACTTGCATCGATAGGAGCAGATTGGCGTTCCTGATGCGCACCCGGCAGATATCGTCGAAGCTGGACGCAAATTCCGGATCGAAATTCACATCATGGCCGGCGCCGTGATGGTAGAACTCGTGAAAGTAAAGGGATTTTGCCTCCGGCCAGACGTCGCGCAAAAACAACCCATCGCCCCAACCGGGATGACAGCAGACCATATCCGGCACGAAGCCTTTTTTCCGCAGCTCCAGCGCTACTCTTGCGGTCGCCTGCCCCCTTCTGACGGACGCCTCCAGACCCACGACGTAAGGGTGCGTGGTCTTCGACGCGCCCCGGGGCGTCGGGTAGCCGACCTCCTTGACCTTCGGGTGGCGCAAACGTCCGAGCCGTCGCTGCTCGCCAATGCCGATGACCTGGTTGCCCTGCTGTTCGGCCAGAGCGGGCGCCAGATGCTTGTATTGACCGGGAAAGTTCTGATGAACGAAGCAGATATTCATGGCCGGGGTGGTACCAGGACCGATCTCGCTGAACAACAGTTAGGGATCACGGTCCCCTATGTGCTGCTATATGTGGGAGGCGTCTTAACAGCAGGCCAAGGGGGACCAATGCACCTGATATCGCATGCCGAACAACCGGCGGAAGACTGGCGCGACGGTGTCCGAACCGTGATGCTTGTCTCGGCGACGGAGGGCAGTCACCAGCTTTGCATCTTCGAACAGTATTGCCAGCCGGGGCTGGGTGCGCCGATGCATGTGCACGCGGTGGAAGAGGTGCTGGAAGTCATCGACGGCAGGGCAGAGATCACGCTTGGCGAGGAAAGCCGGATCGTGGAAGCAAAACACTCAGTTCTGATCCCCGCCGGCCATCGCCATGGCTTTCGCAATGTCGGCGACGGCGTGCTGCACATGCGCGCGACCCTGGCAGCCTCGATTTTCGAGGCGTCCTATGACGACAGAGCCGAACTATCGCGGCGCTATGTCCCTTGACGATGGCTCTCCATCACCCCTCGAACCAGTCAGCCCAGGCGCCCCACCGGTCGATAAGGTTTGCCATGATCGCGTAGCCGGAACCGTCGCAGTGCATCCGGTCGCCGCGCGTGAGACTGTCCATGTAGTCTTTGTTGGCGAGCAGCGGGGTTTGGATGTCGAGGTAAGGAACGCCCAGCTCGGCAGCCAGCGCCATGTAGCGTCCGTTTAGCGCCATGGCGGTTTCTTGCGAGAAGGAGATCTCCAAACCTTCGCTGGGTCGCATAGGAGAGCAGGCGATGTTGGCCGGGGGAAACCCTACCCATAGGGTCGGGAACAGGTCTGACGCCTGGCTCACGATCGCCCTTGCATTCGCGACCGAGGCATCCTCTTCGACACGCCTGCCGGAGCCCACAATTTCGGCCACGTCGTTGATGCCGAACTGCAAGACGATGCGATTGTCGGAACCGGATTGAAGCCGCGATTCGCACTCCGTCCTCCAGCGCCCGCGGATCTCCTCGGTCGTCGCCCCGCGAATGCCTAGGTCATAGAAGGTGAGCCGGAACTGGCGCGAAAAACGCCTTTCACACAGACGGCCTACCCAGCCCAGACACTGCTCGTCGCCAGTGCCGTTGATGTAGCTGTCGCCCACGAAACAAATGCGCAGATCTCGCATGTCGACCTCCCGAGCACGTCCCCGTCGGTCCCTAGACCAGACGGCAGAACCGCCGCATCAGCATGCACCGAAGCTCGCGTCTGGCAAAGCGCGTCGGGCTTGACGGTGCGGGAGGCCGGGCAGCTAAGTGCCGACTTGCGACGTGCTCGCGGTGACCCTTCAATCAAGAAGATCCGCAAGAAAACCCGGTCGATGGCGAGCTCACTCGCCCTCCCCAATCAATCGTCTTCCAGGTCGTGGCAAGACAGGCCGATGGCGGCCAAGCCTTCCTCCAGAAGGTCGCCGAGTTGCGGCATGCCAAGCAGGTAACCCGGCATTTGGCGGTTTCGGGTCGAGGCGACCTGGCCCCGCGCTTCGGCCCAGTCTTCACCGCTAAAGTCACCGCGCCCAATCCAGGCGAGCGTGATCAGATCGATCTGCTCGTCTTCGTTCAGTTGATCCATCGCGCCGGCCAACTGCTGATAGATCGGATCGTCGTCGGCTTCCGCGACAAACTCCAGGTCGGCATCGTCCTCGGGCAGCGACACTTCCTTGTGTTCTACCGTGTCCTCATCGGCGTCATAGATGCGCGCCTGATCAATGATGTAGCAAACCTCTTCCGGTGCGATCGAAAGCATGGATATTCCTCCAAACCATTGCCGTTCCGATATCACTCGCTGACAACGGGGTGGACAATGACCTGGCTCAAATCCTCGCCTCATGCCAACCTCTGACGGACCGGCACACTGAGTGGCATCATGAGACGACTGGACACCCGAGGAGGTATCGATGCGGATAGCTGGCGCCGTCGGCATTCTAACGATCGCTTGCGCCTTGTGGGCCGCCGCCGCGCAAGCGCAGCAATGCTATCGCCTATCCGATTGCGAATGCGCGGCCTCGGGCACGACATTCCTGGGCGGCGCCTGGGAGGTCAGCGTCGCACCCGGCGTCATGGCCAGCAGCAACGCGCTCAACGTACCGTTCAACCCCGACAGCGGACTCGTGGATATCATCGGCACCTGCAACGGCACGGTCAGTCTGGCCTATACGGATAGGGAATTGGGGCTGGTGGACTGGACGCTGCACCAAGTCGCAGAGCGCGGCGACATGTCGGATATCGCCGCCCTGGTTCCGGAATGGGAGGCGTTCGTCGAAAAGAGCGCCGAGCTAAACAGTTTCACCGACCTCAGCCAGATCTTCGTCGGACACCGGACCTTCAATCTCAGTATCGGCGAAGCACCGGCCACCTTGATCCTTGCCTATGTCCAGGATACTGGCCGCTCGGTCGAGAGCGGGGTCGGCAGCATCACCATGCAGGTCGGGCCGGTGAACATTCCAGGCCGGGGTCCAACCACCTTTTGGGCCCGCACCGGCGAGGCAGTGTTTCAATGGACCGGCCCGTCCGACTACGCCCGAACCTATGTGCGCACCCGCTGCCGCTGCAGCGAAGTCGAGGACGAGGCGCGTGCGCAGATAGAATTCCGAGCGCTTTATCGACAGATAATCGATGGTTATGCGCGAAGCGATGACGGCCGCATACGGCCACGAGATGGGCTTAGCCTGATCGAGCGGCAAAACCGCGAC
>JBCCER010000120.1:0-13553 GCA_039030175.1 Pseudomonadota bacterium | reverse complement strand
GTCAAGCAAGCCAAGCAGCGCCCAGCCCTGTCCACGCCCCCAGCCGATGATGTAAGGGCGCCCAGTCTGCTCGAGCCAGAAGTGATGGTAGAGACCCGTCGTCTCGTCCCTGAGCAGCGAACGGTACCCGAGCGCCTGGTCGATCGCGGCCCGCGACCATTTTTCGGCACCCGTGAGTTGGGCGAGATGGGCCAGGAAAGGCGGATCGAAGTGAAGGCAATCGACATAGATGCCCGCACCCGGTGCTTTGAGGATGGCACGGTCTTCGGCCGACATCGCCACGTCGCCATATGGCTCGCGCAGCGACCGAAGGCAGTCTTCAAAGGTCATTGGAACGTTGGACACCTGCCTCCGGTCGGCCAGATGCTCCGCCAACTCGACGATTGCACTCTTTAGAACATCATCGCCGGTATCGCCTGCGACAGCGCACATTGCGTGACCCGGTGCGGTATTGTCGTCTGCCTGATAAGGGGCGGCGCGTGTCGCCCAGCCGCGGAAGAAGCCTTGCGAGAAATCAGACCAACGTCGATCTCCGATCAACTCCGACGCCGCGAGCAGACCTTCAAAGCCGATTGAATCGCCATAAAACCAGCACTGGAATTCATGCGCGACCAGACGGTCCGCCACCCTTTGCATCAGCGATTGCGTATCGTTCGGGATACTATCCATGACGCATCCATTCGCGCGGTTTGTCATCGCCACTGCCCAATGACCGCAGTCCTTTTTCGGCGTCCTTCACGGCATTTTCGATCAGCGTGCGCATTGCCGTCTCGGCGAGGTCGGCCTGACCGCTCAGAAACGCGTCGACCACGCGACCGTGCATCTTAAGGGTCCTGGCTAGCTGGGGTTTTTCCACCAAGGTTTTTGCCGCCCGCATTTGTAGGTCGAGCAGCAACCGCTGCGCTGCTTCGATGACCGCAAAGAGCTGCTCCAGGATTTCATTGCCGGCGGCAGACAGGATCGCGGCATGCAGATCGATATCGACATCGATGAAGGTCTCAAGATCGCGGGCCGACCGCATACGCTCCCAGACATCGCGCACCTTGGCGCGCGCCTCATCGTCGGCCTTCAGCGTCGCAGATCGCGCCGCCGCTGGCTCAAAGATCAGCCGCACTTCCATGAGATCGCGCAGCAACGCCTCGCGGTCGTCAGAATTGATCCGCCACTGCAGGACGTCAGGGTCCAACAAACGCCAATTGCTTCGTGGCCTTACATGGGCCCCAGCCATCGGGCGACTTTCGACAAGTCCTTTGGCACGAAGGACCCGCAAGGCTTCTCGGATCACCGTGCGGCTGACCTGAAGATCCTCCATGAGTTCGGCTTCTGTAGGCAGCGACTCACCCGGCTTCCAGCCGCCGCCGACAATCTGCACACCCAGGGTCTCGACGATATCGCCATGGACCCCGCGCGCGACATTGCCGCGACCGATGCGTCTTCGCCTGCTGTCAGGATCGCGCAATGCCACGTTCGGATTCCTTAAGTCCTGCTCCCGTTCCTAGCGTCCCTGAAACACAGGCGGCCGCTTTTCGACGAATGCTTGAATGCCTTCAGCAGCATCCTCCGTAGCCATACAATAAGTGTACATATCATTTTCCCAGGCGAGACCTGCTTGGATCGACGTGCCCTGGCTGTTTCGGATGAGGTTCTTGGCAGATTGCACGGCGATCGGAGGATTCTGGGCGATCCTTTCGGCGATTGCGGCCACGGTCGGTTCTAGATCTTCGATGTCGACAAGTTCCTGCAGGAAACCAACGCGATAGGCATCTTCGGCGCTAAATCGGTCGCCGGTAAGTACCCAGCGGGCGGCGTTCGAATAACCGATCAGACGCGGCAAGATCGTGGTGTTGCCAGAACCGGCGTGCCAGCCGCGCTGGATCTCCATGGCGCCGAACGAGGATTCTTTGGTGCCGACCCGGATATCGCAGGCCATGGCGATCTCCAGCCCACCCCCAAGGCAATAGCCACTAATGGCTGCGATGGCCGGCTTGCGGAGATTGAGCAAAGGGTGAATGTAATCCCGGTCCTGCTCCATCCGGTTCCGCCCGTCCCAGGGCGTGCCCAGATCATCGAGCATGGCGATATCGCTGCCGGCCGAGAAGGACCGATCCCCGACACTATCGACGATCAGGACTCGAACGTCGTCACGCGCATCGACCTCGCGGCAGCGGGCGACGAACTCCTTGGCCATGGCGACGGTGATAGCGTTCAATTTCGCTGGCCGATCGATTGTCAGACGAGCAATCGCACCATCGACTCTAAAGACGATTTCGCCACCGGCTCCATTTCCGCTCATCTCAAACTCCTTAGTGAATAGCACCCGCGCTGCGCAGCGCGGCAAGCCTGGCGGCGTCATAGCCCAACAGGCCGGTGAGAACGGATTCGGTATCTTGACCTAGGGCCGGCGGGGGCAACCGAATATCGGCCGGCGTGTCAGACAGACGCATCGGCGGTCGAGGCACCTTGATCGGGCCAACCTCCGGATGATCGATCTCCGTTATGATGCCGTTTTCGACGATGTGCGGTTCGGCGGCGAGGTCAGCGTAGGTGTTGACCCGCCCGCCCCAGAGCCGGTGCTCGTCCAACAATTTCAGCCAATGGTCAGTCCGTTGGGTTTTCAGCAATTCAGCCAGTTCCGACATGATGCGGTCGCGATGGGCAAATCCGTCTTCCGGGTCGGTCATTGTCTTGAATGGCTCGTGACCCAGGGCTTCCCCTAGCTTCGGCAACGGCGCCATGGCGAGGGTCATCCAACCGTCAGCGGTTCGGAACACACCGTAGGGCGCAGCGACCAGCGCGTGGGCCGTCGACGTGGCGGGACGTTCCGGTGTCAGCCCGGTGTTCAAATAGGTGGTCAGTTCCTGGGCTTGGCAGTCCATCACGACCTCGATCATGGCGATCGAGATTTTTTGTCCTCTGCCCGTGCGATGACGGGCATTGAGCGCCGCAAGAATGCCGATTGCGGCTTGATAACCAGTCATACTATCTGCCGCCCACAAGGCGCTTGGCATCGGAGGATCGTCGGCGCTGCCGACAGCCCACATGCTGCCGGAATAGCCCTGGACTAACAGATCCTGGCCCGGACGGTCCTTCAGCGGGCCGGTCTCGCCATAGCCGGTGATTTGGCAATAGATTAGGCGCGGATTGATCTTTCGAAGATCGTCCCAGGTGATCCCCAATTTTTCGGCTGTCTTAATCCGATAATTTTGGATGAAGACATCGGACTTGGCGATCAGGTCTTCGAACGCCTTGCGGCCTTCGGGATTCTTCAAATCAACCGCAACGCTACGCTTGTTGCGGTTAAGCGCCAGGAAGGTGGTCGAAAACTCACCGACCTTCGCGCCACCGATGGTGCTATGGCGGTTGAACTCACCGGTCAGCGGCTCGAACTTGATAACATCAGCTCCAAGATCGCCAAGGCGCATGCCGCAGATGGGCCCGGCCAACATCTGCGAGGCATCGAGCACGCGCACACCGTCGAGCGCGCCTTTGGGAAGGTCCGTCGTCATACCGTATCCACTTCGATCAGGTCTTTCTCTAAGGGGGCATCGTCAGAGGCCGCCTCGAATGTCATGCCCATCCACCAGCGATGAACCTCGCCCGGCTCCAACACGCATTGACGCCCGCCCTCCCGGGCAGTGGCCAAATCATCGGCAGGCGCGGTCGTCGGCTCGATCGCGACCTGATGGACCGGATCTCCATCTGGCCAACCACCATAGTCGAGCCAAAGGCCGAGGGCCGCGATCTGGTCGCGTTTCCAGGTGAGAGCCAGTGTCCCGTTCGCGCCATTTAGGGTGACTCGGTCAAGGTCCGGATTATCGAGGTAGAGCTTGGCGGCGAGCCGCCTGCTCGATGGATGGACCTTGTCCAGATCGATCGTCTGCCCACCGATGGTCGCCGAGGGCCACGCGAGCGGCCCAGGCCCGGTCAAATAGTCATCCAAACTCACATAGGTCGATGAAACCTCATCTACACCGCCGAGCGTGATGGTCTCGCCGGGAGACAGGTCGAAAAGCGGATGTACCGACCAGAGATAGCTGAACGGGGTATCGGCCGTGTTTTCGAGCACATAGTCGGAAGTCAGCCGTGGGCCATCGAGAGAAAGGCGCCGGGTGAATGAAAAGGACTCGTGTCGGAATATCGTCGTAATGCTGTTGTCCTGAGACTCGAACAGCCAGGGGCGACCCCAAAGCAGGCCATGATCGCGTGCGGCCCAGTTCAGTTCGATTTCGCGACAAGACGCAACTGTTGGGAAACATTCATCCCAGCCATAGGCTTCCCTGCCGCCAAACACCGCATCGTCGCCGTCGGCCTCAGTCGGCGAACCGGTTACCAACCAATTGCGGCCCGTGCGCTTGTCGGTCAATTCGACCACCTTGGCGCCGTAGGACGGGACGACGGCAACAGACAGCACGTCATTTTCGATCGTTGCGACGCGGTACGGACCATGCGTTTGGCTGGGGGCGATTGTCATTTCTTCTCGACACTCGTCGACGCAATTGCCCGGGCCTGTAAGCGCTCGGACCGAACCATGCGCCATTGGCCGATCGCAACCGCGATGATCAACAGCAAACCCTTGGCAACCAACTGGTAGAACGTCGGGATCCCCATCAGGTTCATGCCATTGCTGAGTGTGCCGATCAGAATGACCGCCAACATGGTGCCGGCGATCGTGCCCTTACCACCTGCCAGGATCGCGCCGCCCAGGAAGACGGCCGTGATCGCCTCAAGCTCCAAGCCCTGCGTACCGGAGGCCGGTTGCCCCGAGCTGGTCCGCGCCGTAACGATGACACCCGCCAGTCCGGCCAGAGCGCCAGACGCCGAATACATCATGAATTTCATGCGAGTGAGATTGATGCCCGCCAGCCGCGCGGCCGTCGGATTGCCGCCCATGGCATAGACCGAGCGACCGAAAACCGAATAGCGCAGAACGAAATGGGCAATCAGGGCAACGCCGATCAGGATTACCAGCGGTACGGGGATGCCCGGAAACGTCTCGCCGGCAAATAGGCGGCCAATGCCGAGCCAGGCAAACTCTTGGTCCAAGACCCCAATCGATCGGCCACCTGGAGCGATCAGAAACGCAAGGCCCCTGAAGGCTGAGAAGGTGGCCAGGGTCGCGATCACGGGGTTAACCCGCAGGAACGTAATCACGCCTGCGTTTACCAGGCCCAAGGCGGCCCCTGCTGCGATGCCGCCAGCAACGCTGCCAATCTCTGTGTCGAATTGCGTGATGATCAAGGCGGAGACCACCGACGCGACCCCGGCGATAGAGCCAACCGAGATATCCAGCCCTGCCGAAACGATAACGATCGTCACACCGATGGCTACCAGCCCGACAACCGAAACGTTCTGCCCGATATTCAACAGATTACGGGTTAGGAAGAAGGAGTCGGTTTGCGAGGCGATCACGGCAACGAGGATCGCCAGCGCGATAATCAACGACAGATTTTCCGGCCCGACCGTGGCGGTGATCCGCTTGAAAACGCCGGCGGACGAAGCCGATGGCCGCGCTGCCGAGGGGCCAGGCTCCACGGAACTGCTATCCATTCCCAAACTTCCTGTTGATCATTGCATCGCCTGCCCTGGGTTCGCGGGGTCGGGGCTCAACGACGGAGAGTGATGGACCATGGCCAGGCGCAAGATCGCCTCCTCAGACGCCTCATCGCGGCTGAGTTCGCCCGCGATGGTCCCTCCTCGCATGACTAGAATCCGATCGGCCAACCCGAGCAGTTCCGGCATTTCCGAGGAGATCAGAAGGATTGCGATGCCATTGGAGGCGAGTTCGTCGATCAGCCGGTAGATCTCCGCCTTAGCGCCGACATCGATGCCGCGCGTCGGTTCGTCCAGGATCAGCACGGACGGGCGCGCCGCAAGCCATCTGGCCAAGACGACCTTCTGCTGATTGCCGCCCGAGAGCTTACCGACCTCTTGATCGAGTGACGGTGTCTTGACGTCGAGCTTGCGGATCAACGGCCCACCGGTCGCCCGCAATTTTGCGGGACTGATCATGCCCAGACGAGACAGGCGGGACAGGATCGCAAGCACGGAGTTCTCGAGCACACTGCGAACGAGAACGAGCCCCTCGCCCCGCCGGTCCTCGGGTGCCAGCCCCATGCCAGCTGCGATTGCCTCGCTTGGATGCCGCATGTCGTGCGGTTTGCCATTGATCGTGACGACCCCGCCATCGCGCTCATATTCGCCGAACAGGACTTTTGCCAGCTCCGTCCGACCCGCGCCGATGAGACCGGCAAGGCCAACTACTTCGCCGGCGCGCACCGTCAGGTTGACGTCGTGATGCCATTGGCTGGACAGGTTTTCGACGCTCAAGACGACTTGGTCTCGGATCGCGTGATCACGGGTGAAGAGGTCAGTCAGGTTGCGACCGACCATCATGGCGACGATCTCGTCTTCAGAGGTGTCAGCGGCTTGCTTTACGCCCACCAACTTTCCATCCCGCAAAACGGCAATGCGGTCGGCGATCTGCATGATTTCGTGCAGACGGTGCGAGACGTAGATAATGCCAACGCCCTGCGCGCGAAGCTGACCGACAAGCTTGAACAGCAGCGCCGCCTCGTCGTCCGTCAGTGACGAGGTCGGCTCGTCCAACGCCAGCACCTTTAGCCCGGGTTTCAGCGCCCGCAAGATCTCGACGATGTGACGCTGCGCCGGCGAAAGCGAAGACCCCAACGCATTGGGGTCGATCAGCCCTTCAAAACCGAAATCATGCAGCGATTGCCAGGTGTCGGCTATGAGCTTTCGGAAATCGACCGCCCCGCGCTTGGTCGGGAGTTCGCCGACAAAAACATTCTCCGCCACCGTAATGTGCGGGATGATTTCCGGCTCTTGGTAGATGACGCGGATGCCCGCCGTTCGAGCGTCCTTAGGACCGTGAAATCGGACCTCGCTGCCATCAAGCGTTACCGTCCCAGAATCGGCGTGATAGTCGCCGCTGAGAATCTTCAGCAATGTCGATTTGCCGGCGCCGTTTTCGCCCATAAAGGCAATGACTTCGCCGCCATGGACGTCGAGTGACACGTCGGACAGCGCCCGAACGTTCGGAAACGCCTTGTCGATATTGGCGACTTGCAAGATCGGCGCGACGGCCATGAAACTGAAATTCCGTTTGTCTAAATGCCAAAAGCAGGCAGAGGCGCCCAGCGGCGCCCCTGCCCAACCGCCTAGTTACACTGGAAATACTCAGCGTAAGTGTCTGGCGTAACGATGGTGGTGTTGGCCACAGTCATCGGCGGCAACGGCGTGCCGTCATTGATGTTCGCCGCCAACACGTCGGCCGCCGCTGCGCCCACATCGACACCACTGATGTAAAGCGCGGCCCTAAAGCCTGTATCGATGTCGGCCGCCCACGGACGGCACGCCTCATAGGCGCCCAGACCAACGCCGATAATGTCGTCCGGCTCGATGCCGGCATTGTACAGCGCGTTAAGCGTGCCGAGGACACCTTCATCGTTGCAGGCGAACACCACCCACCGATCGACATTCGGATGCGCGGTGATCACGGGGCCAGCCGCCTGCAAAGCGGAATCGGCGGTTCCCTCATAGGGGACCGCGTAGATTTGATCCGCATTGACACCGGCCGCCATCACCTGCTCGCGCGAGGCATTCGTGCGGTCGTTGCAGACCGACAATGTCTGCACCTCGGTACTGAGCACGCCAAGGGTTATTGCGCTGTCTTCCTGCCAGCCGGACTCTACCAGCAGCCTAGCAGCGGCCTCGCCGACCTTGTTGCCCATATCTGTGCCGTCAAAGCCAACAAACGGAACCGAATTGCCATCGGCGTCCTGAATGCTGTCGTCAGTGGCGACCAGCGGAATGCCAGCCTCTGCCGCCGCGCGCGCCACGGCCGGGCCAATCGCCTGGTCTGGCACGGTGATCGCAATGCCGGCCGCGCCCTGCGCGATCGCATCGTTAACCGTGTTAATGGCGAGATTGGCGTCGAGCTCGACATTGAATGTCCGCGCCTCAAAGCCGAGCGCCTCGGCTCCCTCGATGAAGCCGTCCGATTGGTCGATAAAATATTGCTGCGTTCCGCTCTTGTAAATCGCGATCAGCAATTGGTCCTGCGCCTGGGCGACGGCACTTGCGCCGGCGACGCCTACGATTGCGGTTGCGAGCATCAGGGATGCCTTGCGGCCCACGCCCGAAATTTCAGTGAACTTCATTCTTGTCCTCCCGATTGGTCAGCGTTTCAGGCGGTGCGACCCATGTCGTCAGCGCCAATGCCTTTGGTTGAGCAGCGAAAAAGGACTTCACTACGGAAGATCGTCAGTTTATATGATAATCTGTCAAAGTCAACGGATCGAGCGACGCTTGATCCGGCCAATCGGCCGATATCCGCTCAGGAGACTATCGCGATGAACCGCCTTACTGGGAAAGCAGCCATTGTTACGGGCGCCGGCCAGGGCATTGGCGAAGCCATCGCGCGGCGCTTCACCAGCGAAGGCGCGTCCGTTGTCATTGCGGATTTGAACGAAGAAACCGGCCGTGCCGTGGCTGCCTCACTTGACGGCGCCCGCTTCATCCATACCGATGTCGGCGATGAGAACTCTGTCAAGGCGATGGTTGAAGAGACGATTGCGGCGCTGGGCGGTCTCGACATTCTGGTCAACAATGCCGGGATCGCCGTCTTTGGCGACCCGTTGGACATCGGCGAGGACGAATGGCGTCGGTGCTTTTCGGTCGATCTCGACGGTGTCTGGCATTGCTGTAAACACGCCCTGCCCCACCTGCTGGAAAGCGGCGGAGGCGCGATCGTCAACATCGCCTCAAACCACGCGTTTCAGATTATCCCGCACACATTCCCCTATCCTGTGGCCAAACACGGGGTGCTGGGGCTGACGCGTTCACTAGCGATCGAGTATGCCGACCGGGGCGTCCGGATTAACGCGATTTCGCCCGGCTACATCAAAACGCCGATCGCCGACTGGTACTTTGATCAGCAGCCGGACCCGGCGGGCGCCCGCCGCCAAACGGAACAAATGCAGCCCATCAAACGGATCGGACAGCCAGAGGAAGTCGCCGCAGTCGCGACGCTCATGGCCTCTGACGAGGCCGGCTTCATGATTGGGGCCAATGTCGTCATCGACGGCGGTTTGTCGGTGCGGCTGCACGATGCGTAGAACACGGATCTAGGGAGGGAGCCATGAAAGCCGAATGCGTCGTCGATTGCCGCAACCATCTGGGCGAAGGTGCCTACTGGGACGATGAAGCCGGCCTCTTGTGGTGGCTCGACGTACCGCAACCGTCCAAGCTTTTCGCCTTGGACCCATCGAGCGCCAAGGTCGAGAGCTATGACATGCCGGAAATGATCGCCAGCATGGCACGATGGCATGGACGGGACGGGTTGCTGATTGCCTCGCATGGGGGGCTGAACTTTTGGAGTAAGTCGAGCGGGTTGGAACACTTGAAGCGCCCGGAGCCTGCCAAGCCGTTCAATCGTTGCAATGACGGTGCAGCAGACCGAAAGGGTAGGTTTTGGTTCGGCACGATGCAGAACAACCTGGCGCCAGACGGCACTCCTTTAGAGCTGATCGAAGCATCGGGGACCCTTTACCGGCTCGATCCGGACCTGTCGCTACACGCGATGGAAAGCGACATCATGATCTCCAACACCGTCTGCTGGAGCCCAGACGCGTCGACCATGTATTTCTGCGACACGGCAACGGGTTGGATTTCGGCCTACGATTTCGACGAAGAGGCTGGCACGATTGCGAATAAGCGGCAGTTCGCCAGTTTCGACCGCGGTGTCCCCGACGGTTCGACCGTAGACGCAGAAGGCGGCCTTTGGAGCGCGCGCTGGGACGGCAGCTGCGTCGTCCGATTCTCGGCCGACGGATCGGTCGATCGGGTGGTGGAGGTCCCCTGCCCGCTCGTAACCAGTTGCGCCTTTGGCGGCAAAGACCTCGACACGCTCTACATCACCACGGCGCGATACGGTCAAGACGAGGATGCGCTAGCCGAGACGCCGACAGCCGGCAGTCTCTTTGCCGTTAAGCCAGGCGTCAAAGGCGTTGCAGACGGCGTCTTCGCCCGCTGATCCCCACCCACCGTCCCCCGCCGAGAGTAGGCTCACCCATGAAAATCACCGAGGTAAAGACCTGGCTCGTCGAGGGCGTAAAGTACAATTGGACCTTCGTGAAAATCTTCACGGATGAGGGTCATACAGGGATCGGTGAAGCCACCAATTGGCCGGGCAGCCCGATAATTGAGGCAGCTGCGCATCATGTGGGACAGCGGATCGTCGGCCTCGACCCGATGCGCACGGACTATATCTGGACCAAGCTCTATCGCGACCTGAATTGGGTCGGCCCGTACGGTGCCAGCCTGTGCGCGATCAGCGGTATCGACATGGCGCTGGTGGATCTGAAGGCGAAGGTGCTTGGCGTGCCGATGTATGAGCTGTTCGGCGGCCGGTATCGAGATCGGATCTTGCTCTACGCCAACTATTGGTTTTTGGAGGGCGATGGCACACCGGAGGATTATTCGCGGCAGGCCAAGATCATCCGGGACAAGGGCTTCACCGGCTGCAAGTTCGACCCGTTCGCCCACACGTCGTATCTCTATGGCGATCACCTCTCGACCAACCTTTCGCTGAACCGCGAGCAGGAGGACCACGCGCTCGCCATCGCTCGGGCCGTCCGAGACACGATGGGGCCGGACGCCGATATAATGATTGAAACCCACGCCATGCTGAATCTGCAAACGGCGGTGAAGATGGCCCGCAAGATGGCCGATCTCGACATTACCTGGTTCGAGGAGCCGGTCGGGCCGGAGAACGTCAATACGCTGGCCGAGGTCCGAAGGCGGCTGGATTCAGCCATCACGGTCTGTGTAGGCGAGCGACACTACACGCGCAGCGGGATCTTGCCCGTGCTGGAGCGGCAGATCTGCGACATCGTGATGCCGGACGTGACACGCTGCGGTGGCCCCTCAGAGCTTAAGCGTATGGCCACACTCGCCGAAGCCTATGGCGCTCTCGTCGCGCCTCACAATCCGAATGGCCCGCTATCAACCCTCGCCTCGGCCCATGTCTGCAGCAGTATCCCGAACTTCTTCCGTCAGGAATTCATGGTCCAGGACGTACCGTGGCGCGACACGGTGATCGATCATCCTCTCGATATTCGGGACGGCCATTTGCACCTTAGCGACCGCCCCGGGCTTGGCGTCGACCTGGTCGACTCAGAGATGGAGGCGCATCCGGGCGTCCGCGACCTCGATCGGGATGGATTCTACGTTTGATCGGGCCAAGGCCGGTTCAATCTTCCTTGCCGCCATGCTGCTTCGACCATTCAACGGGCGCATGCAGAAAGGCCTCGACCTGCTCGATGTCATGGGCGTCGAAATAACTGTTCTCTTTGGCCACACGCAGCACGTCCCACCACGTCGCTAGAGCGAGCAATTCAACCCCAATCTCGCGCATGGTTTCGACGCTTTGCGGGAAGATTCCGTAGTGGAAGATGACGAAAGCGTGCTCGACCTTTGCGCCGGCAGACCGTAGGGCGTTGCAGAAATTCACTTTGGACCCTGCGTCTGTCGTCAGATCCTCGACCAAGACGACTTGGTCGCCCTCCTTAAGGAAGCCCTCGATCTGGGCATTGCGGCCAAATCCTTTCGGCTTCTTGCGCACATACTGCATCGGCAAGCCTAGCCGATCGGAAATCCAGGCGGCATAGGGAATGCCAGCGGTTTCCCCGCCCGCGATACTGTCGATGCTCTCAAATCCGGCCGCTTGAACGATTGTCGAGGCCGCAAAATCGACCAAGGTCGATCGAATGCGCGGGAATGAGATCAGCTTGCGGCAGTCGATATAGACAGGGCTCGCCCGTCCTGACGTGAGGATAAACGGCTCACGCGCGTTGAACAGAACAGCCTCGACCTCGACCAGCATCTTGGCTGTCTGTTCGGCGATCAGTGTTTTGTCAGGGAAGGCGATGGCATTGGGCACGGGCAAGCTCTTTCGGGTAAGGATCTCGGATTGCGCAGTCGGCCGACCCATCTAAGGGTATGCGAACACCGAAACAAGGTTCTTATTTGGAACCCGGACGGCACGCTTGGTTAGGTCGTCAGAAATCGCTTCGTCACCTAGAAACGATTACGCCGCCGTAGAACGACAACTTATGACCCATTGTGCAGGCTGTTGACCATCGGCAGCTCAAAGCAACCTGCCAGCTAGACCGCCACCGCAATTCGGGCTAATAACAACGTACTAAAATTCTATTTTCTAGATTGAACGACCGGATCATGCCCCAGATCACCTCTCTTGCTGCGATAACAGCCCTCGTAATTGTCGGAGCGTGTCAATCGACCGCAGACCAGGGAGAAACGGACCGGCCCATCGGCTTTAACGAAGTGTCATCGAGTTACGGCGGAGTCGAGTTCTCTGGCGACACGTTGGAGGACGCGATACTTACCAAGAGAGACGGGGATTGTTACGTCGCCAAAACTAATCTGAACATTGACGACATCGAAGGTATGGATTTTGCACAAATCATTTTTTCCATTAGTGGACGAGACCAATATTGCAACATAACTCTCGTTAGGGAGGTCGATTTCGAAACCGGCCAGGCGTTTGCATATCAGTGGTCGGAGATCCGGCCAGGAGATCCTCCGAATGCGGTACGACAGGAAGTTTCGGGCACGCTCAGGCACGGTAACGACTGCTATGGCCCAGGGACCACTTGTTATGACTTCATGTACCCCTTGCCAAAAGACGAATCGATTACAGTCCATCGTCTTATTGCGCTTGGCAGCGATTGTTGGGGCGAGCTTGAGTCTCGTTTAGTTGGTCAATCGGACTTCTGGAGAGGGCCCGCCCGTTGCCTGACCCCATTGGAGGCATGACCCATTAAGTCTAGTGCCTTGAATTGATTTGGCGGGCAACATTTGCGATGACCTCAGCGAGCGAGCCCCCGCGATTCATCGTGAAATGCAATTGGATGCAGAACGAGGCGCCCGACATCGATGATGATCTGTCGATATCGGGCGCTTTTTCTCTATTCAGACATTTAGGCTCTAAGTTCTTACCTCTCTAGCGCACCAACGCCTGAAAAGCGGAACGCCTCCTGCTCAAGCGCGTCGATTTCTTCGAGGCTCATCTCATCATGGGCCACCGTAATCCGGCCCAGGAAGACCAACGGCATCTCGTCGTTGCGGCCTTCCATATCCGCGCGGATGGCTTCGGCCGTGGCGGCACCGACATCGTCGCCCATGCGCATCGGCGTGGCGTCTAGTTCGCCGCGACGGATGGCCTCAAGCTCCAAACCCGTACCGCCCCAGCCTGTCGAGAAGATTTCGCCGTGCACGTCGGACGCCACCTGGGCCTCGACAGAGCCCATGGCCATGGCCGTGTTGGCGTTGTGGATGACCGTAGCCTCAGGATAGGCCTGCAAGATCAGGCTCGTGCCCTCAAACCCACCTTCGCGCTGATACTCGCCGTAATGCTCGTAGACCAGATCCCAATTGCCGCGCTCGGCCACGCAGTCAGCGAAATCGCCTGAGCGTTGGTTGTCGGTGATTCCTGGGATGCCACGGTTCAT
>JBCCER010000119.1:0-13602 GCA_039030175.1 Pseudomonadota bacterium | reverse complement strand
GCTTCCGTGCTTGTCGTGCGGGAAATGGAGTATGTCGAGGCGGCCAGGGCGCTTGGCGCGCGCGACATGCGGATCCTGTTCGTTCACGTACTGCTCAACTCCATGGCGCCGTTGATCGTGCGCCTCACCTATGTTTTCGCAATCGCCATCCTGGCCGAAGCGGTGCTGTCCTATATTGGCGTCGGCCCTCCGCCGCCGGCCCCCAGTTTCGGCAACATCATCGCCAACGGACGCGATTTCATGGTCGAGGCGCCATGGGTCACGATCTTCCCCGGCGTCGCCATTTTCATCGTCGTGCTCGGCCTCAATATCTTGGGCGACGGGCTGCGCGACGTGTTGGACCCCCGCATGCGGGTCGAGCGATGACCGATCAACCGCCATTGCTGACCATCGACTCCCTGTCGACGGCGACCGGCCCTGCCCGGCGCCCACAGACCATCCTGGAAGATGTCAGCTTATCGATCGCGCCCGGAGAGGTGGTCGGCATCGTCGGCGAGTCGGGTTCGGGCAAGAGCATGCTGGCCCTTAGCATGATGAACCTGCTGCCGCGGTCGATCATGCGCATCGCCGGTACCATCAAGCTTGGCGGGACTGTCCTGACGGACCTGTCAGACAAGGCCTGGCGCGACCGACGCGGCCGCGACATGGCCATGATCTTCCAGGAGCCCATGACCTCGCTGAACCCAATCATGCGGATCGGCCAGCAGATCGAAGAGGTACTCATCCGCCGTCGCGGAATGAATAGGCGTCAGGCAAATAGGGAAGCGCTGGCCCTGCTCGAGCGGGTGGAAATCTCCTCGCCGGCGGAGCGGCTGCGCGCCTATCCGCACGAACTTTCCGGCGGCATGCGCCAGCGCGTCATGATCGCCACTGCCTTAGCTGCGAACGCCCGACTGCTAATCGCCGACGAGCCGACGACTGCGCTGGACGTCACGATCCAGGCTCAAATCCTCGATCTTCTGCGCCAATTGCAGGCCGAGACGGGAATGGCGCTGATCTTGATCACCCACGATCTCGGCGTCGTCGCGGAAATGGCCCAGCGCGTGATGGTTCTCTATGCCGGGCGCGTCGCCGAACTAGCCTCGGTCGACGATATCTTCTACTGCGCCCAGCACCCCTACACCAAGGCATTGCTCGCCTCCATCCCGACGATCGACGGTGAACGCGAGCGCCTGACGACGATCGACGGCAGTGTCCCTCATGTCGGCGCTATGCCCGCTGGGTGTCGGTTTGCCTCGCGCTGTCCGGCTGCTCGAGCAATATGTAAGACCGCGCCGCCGCCAGCTATGCCGATTGCGCGGAACCACAATGTCGCCTGCTTAGAGCCATTTGACTACGAACTGCCGTCATCGGCGAACCAGGCGGGGGCAGCTTGATGTCGGAGGCGGCGCCGATTATCGAGGCCAAGAGCCTCGCCAAACACTTCCCCCTCCGTGGCGGTGGGCCGCTGGGCCTTGGCACAAAGGGCATCGTGCGTGCCGTCGATGGTGTCGATCTGACCATTCGACAAGGTGAAACTCTCGGATTGGTCGGCGAGTCAGGCTGCGGAAAATCGACCACAGGCCGGCTGTTGCTGAGGCTGATCGAACCGACCGAAGGAGAGATTTTCCATGATGGCACGGAGTTAACCGGGCTTGACGCCAAGGCCATGCGAGAGCGTCGCCGGCAACTTCAGATCATTTTCCAGGATCCATTCGGCTCGCTCAATCCGCGCCTGTCCGTCGGATCGATCATCGGAGAAGCCTACAAGATCCACGAGATCGGCGACCGCAGCGACCGCGCACGCCGGGTTGCCGAGATGCTCGACTTGGTTAGCCTGCCGCGCGATGCGGCGAACCGATTCCCGCACGAGTTCTCCGGCGGTCAACGCCAACGCATCGGCATTGCCCGATCGCTTGCCCTGCACCCCAACTTTCTTGTCTGCGACGAGGTCGTTTCGGCTCTGGACGTCTCGGTCCAGGCGCAGATCGTCAATTTGCTGCAAGACCTGCAGCGCGACCTGAGACTGACCTATCTGTTCATCAGCCACAATCTTGCGGTCGTCCGGCACATCTCCGATCGCATAGCGGTGATGTATCTTGGCCGCGTGGTGGAGATCGCACAGGCCGATGCGCTGTTCGCTAGGCCCGTCCATCCGTACACGCGCGCACTTCTGTCAGCCGTGCCGCCGGCCCATCCGAGGGCACCGCGCCGGCGCCATCGATTGAAGGGTGACGTTCCCGACCCGCTGGCCGTTCCCAAAGGGTGTCGTTTTGCGCCGCGCTGCGCCTTTGCCGAAGAACGCTGCCACACCGTCGACCCTCCGTTGGCACCGCATGGCAAGGGCCGTCTGATCTCCTGCCATCTCGCCGCCGACGGCTCTTTGCCCGACGAGCCGCCACCGGACAACCAACCAAACGAGACCGCACCGCCATGACCAAGATCCTCATCGTCGAATGCAAGCAAGAGATCTCGTCGTTCAACCCAACGCCGTCGGATTATGACAACTTCGCGATTCAACGCGGTGATGAACTCACGACCCAGCGCGGCCTCAATACCGAGATCGGTGGCGCCTTGTCGGTCTTCGATGCCAGGCAAGATGTCGAGATCGTCGCGGCGTTTGGCGCCAGAGCAGGAAGCGCCGGCCTGCTTTCCGCCGAAGGCTGGCAAAAACTGTCGGCGGAATGTCTGAACCATATCGACATGCATCTCGATGGCATCGACGCTGTCTATTTCAGTCTGCACGGCGCCATGGGCGCGTCAGGCGAATTGGATCCGGAAGGCTATTTGCTCAGCGAATTGCGGCAGCGCGTCGGTCCAGATTTGCCCATCGTTATCTCGCTCGATCTGCACGGCATTCTGACCGACCGGATGATCCGCCAGATCAACGGTTTTGCGATCTACCACACCTATCCGCATGTCGATTTTGCAGATACCGGACAGCGTGCGGCAAGGCTGTTGATGCGGATCGTCGACGAAGGCTTGAAACCCGGCATCGTCCGGGTCCAGATCCCGGCTCTGGTCCGCGGCGACGAGTGCATCACCAAGACAGGTTGCTATGGCGACCTGATCCGCGAAGCCCAGCTCCTGGAGCGAAACGGCACGGCACTGGCCGCCGGCATCATGATCGGCAATCCATTCACCGACGTCCCCGAACTATGCAGCCAGGTGCTGTTGGCGTTTGACAGATCGCCTGAAGCCATTTCTCAAGAGGCCGAGGCGCTGGCGCAGCGGTTCTGGCAGCAGCGCCATCGTCTGCAAGGCAAATTCATCTCGCTGAGCATGGCGATCGAGCAGGCACGCCATATGGACGGCCCCGTGGTCTTCACAGACGCCGCCGACGCCACCTCATCCGGCGCCTCGGGGGATAGCAATCTGATCATCCGCGCGCTAATCGAAAGCCGCTTTCCCAAGTCCTGCCTCGCACAGATCGTGGATGCGCAGGCCGCCGCCGCGGCGCATACGGCCGGTGTCGGGGCGACGATCGCGGTAACGCTTGGCGGCGAGACCGACCCGGATCGGTTTCCGCCTCTGCTCGTCAGCGCCACGGTTGAGGCCCTGACAGCTGGCCGGTCACGGCTGGAGACAATGGGCATGCCGCTTGATGCCGGACCAACCGCTGTCCTCTCCATAGCCATCCCGAACGGCGGCACAATAACTGTGGTGGTGATGACCCACGCCGTTAGCCTGTTCGACCGAGCGATGTACTACAGCTGCGGCCTGAATCCCGAGGACTTCGACGTCATCGTGGTGAAGTCGCCGCATACGGAGTACGAGATGTATGACGCCTGGGTGGAACAGAACTTCAACATCGACATTCCCGGCGCGACGTCGGCGAACTTGCCGACCCTGGGACACACGATCTGCGCCCGGCCAATATTCCCGCTGGACGACGGTGTCGTCTTCGAGCCGAAAGCTTCCGTCTATCCACAGGGGCGGCGATAGCGTCGGCGTATCAGGGCGACGGATTGGATAAATCGGATAGTCGCGGAAATGTTGGAAGCGGGTGAAAGCGTATCAAGCGCGGCGCTATGGGTGCCAAACCTATCGCATCGTCGGCACGGGGCGAAGACCGAGAATACAGCGGTTGCCAAGCAAGGGGATGATTTGGAGACGGGCGGTGGCGAGGTACGCCGGTTGAAAGAACCGATGCGCAAATTAGAGCCCCAGCTCAAGCAGCTCTCGCTTCCGCTGCCATGTTGATGGATGGCGCGCGCGATGCTCGTCGTTTAGCTGACAGCGGTTTTGGTGTGCTCAATCGTCCGTTGAGGCGTGCGCCGTGACCGTTACGATGTTTCGCGACCGAGAACTCGACGCCGTGACGGCGGTAACACCGTTCTGATCGAAAAGGCCGGGCTGGGGATGAGCCTGGTACAGGAGCTTTGCTCAGAGAGCCCTGCTCGCTTCCCAAAACCGATCGGCATCAAGCCGGAGGGGGACAAGGTCACGCGGATGGAAGCGGAGACCCCGCGGATTGAGGCCGGCCAAGTCATCCTGCCGAAAGATGCCCCTTGGCTCGACACATTCTTGAACGAGATTTTGGCCTTCCCCAAAAGTAAACATCACGACCAAGTCGACAGCGTATCCCAGTTCCTGGCATGGGCATGGAAACGGGCCAATCGCATGGGGACCGCACCTTTGGCCGCACCGGAAATCATCGTGATGGAAGAGCTACCCTCATTCGGGCGGTTGTGATAGCGGCCAGCCCTCTGGGTTGGTCAATCCACATCGGTCAAAGACTGCCTCCAGTAAAGGTCTGGACTTTCCTGGCCAAGCAAGCGTCCTAGCCACCTAAGTGTAAGGGGGCAGCATGGACGACGATCGCAGGGACCTGGTCAACGGCTTGTTTGCCGTCGCAACCGCGATGCTTGAGGACGCCACCGAGCTTGCCATGGCAGGCCAATCCCGCGATCGGGTCCTTACACAGCTCGCGAGCGATGGGCGGCTTCTGGCGTCGGCGGCACAGGACATTGCGATCATAGCGCAGGCAGCCGCCATCATCGCGGACCCCTCCAACGAGCATCGAAACAGGAACCGTCCTTAAGGGCTGGACTAGTGCTGAACAGCAAGCATTGGTGGGGTGACTAAACAGGGTCGGCCGCATCAATTTGGGATCCTCGCCTCGACTGGGATCACCATCGGGGCTTGGGGTGGTGGAAGCGCTGCCAAGAGGCGCGGCGCCGCACTCCAGGAGGCCCACATACCCAGACTTACCGACACCCAACTCGTTATCCTCGCCAATGCCGCCCAACGTGACGATTGCGCTGTCCTTCGCCCAGTTCGAGCGGGAGGTCACCGGCGAGCGCATCCGGGACAAGATCGCCGCTCAAAGCGCAAAGGCATGTGGATGGGTGGGTTTGTGCCGCTGGGCTATGACCCCAACGGTCGGACACTGACGATCAATCAAGTCGAAGCCGAGACTGTGCGAACAATCTTCAAACTATATCTGCAGCTGGGCAACGTCAGGCTGGTCAAGAAAGAAGCCGATCGGCTGGGGCTTCGCACGAAAGTTCGAAAGAAGGTCAATGGACGGCCCCAAGGCGGATGCCGTCTAAGCCGGGGCTATATCTATAAGCTGCTCGGCAATCCGATCTATGCAGGCCGCATCCGGCACGGCGATCAGATCTTCGAAGGGTTGCATGATGCCATCATCGATGCTGAGACTTGGGACGCTGTCCAGGTCAAGTTGGCGGACAATGCTACCCAACGGCAGAACAGAAAGCGCCGGACCCAGCCCTCACCGCTAACGGGCAAGCTGTTTGACGCGGCTGGCAACAAGCTCACGCCCAGCCACGCCAACAACAAAGGCAGGCGCTATCGCTACTACGTCTCCCGCCAACTGATTGTCGGATCCGACAACGAAGGGGACACGAAGCCAAGCGACGACTGGCGCCTGCCGGCAGCCGAGATCGAGGGTATCGTCGCAAACGCGATCAATGACCTGATCCAAGACTCTGCCTCACTGACGAAGGCAGCGCGGGAAGCCGGAGTAGCGCCGCGATGCATTCCCGACATTCTCAACGCCGTCAAGTGCTGGAACGGCGATCCGTTTGCGCTCATTGACCAGGTCACGCTGGGCGACAGCCTGATTGAGATCACACTCAATCTATCATCGATCACTGGCCTGTCGGATATCCAACTCAAGCTAAACCTGCCGATCCGGATAAAGCGGCGCGGCGTCGAGATGCGACTTGTCCTTCATGCGCCTGGCCACGCAGATTACACGCGACATGATCTGGTCCTCATCAAAGCCGTAGCTCGGGCCATCGGATGGTTCGACGATCTAGCTCATGGACGCGTATCCACCATCGGCGAGATCGCTGCAGCACATCAGGTCGGCTCTCGATATGTCGTGCAACAGCTGCGCCTGGCTTTCTTGGCTCCTGATATCGTCACATCCATCCTCGCCGGAAGCCAGCCCGCCGATATGACCGTCGAAACGCTGGTTAGGTACATCTATCTGCCAGTCGATTGGGACGAGCAGCGCAGATTGCTTGGCACCCACTAGGTAACAGCGATCAAGCCTCGACCGCGAGGCGCCAAATCCACTGACAGAGACAAAACGCTGAGTCTCGCGGAAATCCGTCTCACCAGAACCGTCTCCGGCTCCAGGTCGTCAATGCCCCTCCGCGGAAGCCCGCAGAATGCCCCAAAACGAACCGAGAGTTCGAATCCTGACCGGAAATTCTTTAATTTCAAAGACTTGGTGGCGGTGCAGGCAGTCTGCAGCGAACTTGTCTCTGCCCAATTTCGCTGATAATCAGGGAAATTACAGGGAAATTCTGAGCTGGGCGTCCCAAGCCGCGCGCTTGAACGCCGGCAACCGTTTGAAATTCATGGCGTTTCTTAACCATTTCCCTAAACACGATATCAGCGAATTCAATTGTCCCAACAGGGATTCTCCACCGAGAAACAAGGATTGGTTTGCGCCAAACTGGCAATGTCAACGCATCGTCAAATAAGGGCGATGCGCCAGCCGGCAGCGAATATCCCAAGGTGCTAGTAGAGTTTACCCAGAGCCGATCGCAGAATGCCGATAACTTGCTCACCCGAGTATGTCGTTTGCTTCGTCGTCCGTCCCTTCTGTTGACCTGCCTACCGAGATTTGGACCGTAAGGAGGGAGAGTTTTCCGGCTATGATCAGGGTGACGGGCTGGCTGCGTCTCCTGATTTTGTCAGCATGATCGGGACCTTATTGCCGATCGCGCCATGGGGTCGTTCTTCATTGTAGTATCGACGCCAATCCTCCAGCTTTTCGCGGGCATCTGCAAGGCTGAGGAACCAATGGGCGTCGAAAAGGTGTGCCGCAAGGCGGGGATATCGCAGTAGACCTATCGCCGTTGATGCAAGAAGTATGGCGATCCGACGGCATCGGAGGTGCGGCGGCTGAGGTCGCTTGAGGAGGAGTACTGTAAGCTGACGCGGTTGCTGGCCGATACCATGCTGGACAAGGAAATGGTGCTGGACGTAATTCGCCGAAAGCTCTGAGGCCTGCGAAGCGACGGCAGTTGGTGGATCATACGACGGCAGCGTTTGGCGTAAGTATCCGCTGAGCCTGTGCAGCCCTAAATACACAGCGATCCAGCCACCACCATAGAAGCCGTTGTTCTTCGCAGGCCGCTCTGAAGACGCGTATTCGGGAGAGCACCGAAACTCGGGTGCGCTGCGGGAATCGGCGCATCCATGTGCTGTTGAGACGCGAGGGCTGGACGGTGAATGCCAAGCGGGTTAACCGGCTCTACGTGAAAGAAGGCTTGCAGATCAGGAACAAGCGACCCAAGCGCAAGGTCTTGGCCAAGCTGCGCAAAGACCGTAGAGAACCGCAAGCACCCAAATAGATCTGGGCCATGGACTTCTTGTCCGATCAGCTGCTCGACGGCTCGAAGATCCGGATCCTAACGATCGTGGATGCCTTCACCAAGGCCTCGCCGGCGATCGATGTCCGCAGCCGTTATACCGGGTCGGATGCGGTCAGCACCTTGGAGCACGTGACCGCTGTGTATGGTCTGCCGGGGTCGATCCGGGTCGACCTGGGTCCGGAGTTCATCTCCAAGGATCTCGAACTTTAGGCCTATATGAACGGCGTCGTGCTGGACTTCTCCCGACCCGGCAAGCCGACCGACAACAGCTTCGTGAAGACCGTCAACAGCAATGTGCAGGCAGAGCGCGTGGTTCAGAACTGGTTCTTATCGCAGGCCGATGCCCGGCTAAACTGCGAGGCGTACTGACACGAGTACAACAACGAACGATCACGTTCCTTCATCGGCCAAAAAAAGCCGATGGAGTTCACGAACTCCATCGGGATATCCTGCCTACCGCCGGCACGGGAGTAGCGAGAAAGGTCCCGCTATTGGTCCAACGTTGGGGGCAAGTCCGTGATCCCCCTCCGGATGCCAGTGTAATGGCTCACTTCTAAGGGGGGGGGAAAGACACGGGCACACCGTTGAGCGACGTAGTTTGAAGATAACCTATTGATATCAAAAGTCAGATTAGCATCTAGAGTATGCTGGATCGAACTCCGCGGACAGAGGTCTGTTATCTCTCGGATCGGTCATAGTGAATCCACTCTCCATCCCGATTGCCGGCACCAACAGCAACGGCTGAGATCGGAGGCGTGTTGATCGATCAGAAGAAATCCCACCGTTCGGAAAGACCATCAAACAGGTCGGTGAAAAATCCGCCGAACGGACTGTCGTCCAGTGTGACGATGGTATCCCCGACCGCCCGCTCGACGTTAAAATCGGCGTTTCGGCCAAAGAATCCCTGGATCAGCAATGTCGATTCGAGGGAGCCGTCTCCGTCGCTGTCGAAACGGACTTCCGCGCGGCCCCACCCGGTGTTCACCACTTCCAGGTCGAAATCGAAACTATCGAATATGATTTCGTCACGCTTTCCTAAGCCAATGATCTTGTCCAGACGCGAGCCATCGTCCGAGCCCCCGAACTCCTCCGCCGTCCCGATATAGGTATCGGCGCCCCATCCACCCTTGTGCGTATCGGCACCAAGCCCGCCCCGCAACGTGTCGTCGCCGAAGCCGCCATTGAGGTAGTCATTGCCTTCATCGCCATTGAGCAGGTCATCGCCCCGACGGCCCCAGATGAAATCGTCTCCCTCTTTCCCAAAGATCAGATTATCTTCCCGGTCCCCCCACAGGCGGTCGCGCTCCGGCGTGCCGATGATCGTATTCTCATCGAACACTTGTAGTTGGAAGGTGTCGTCAATCGTATCGCCGGCTTCGGTGGTGGCAGTTACCGTAATGTCATAGTCGCCTTTGTCGTCAGAACCAGGGGCGCCACTGAAACGACCGGTCTCTGGGTCGAAGTCCAGCCAGTCTGGAAGCGGGGAGCCATCCTGGAGAGTGGCTGACAGCTCAAAGTGGTCGCCGTCCTCAGATACAAAGGTCTCGTCGGGAACGGTGTATCCGAACAGCTCGGTTTCCTTGATCGATTGGTTCGGGATGGGCGTGCCGATACCGATCAAGGTGGCGCTTAGCGCAATGCCGTCCCTTTGGGTCCAAACGCGAATGTTCGTGTCCGGCCCGTCCAGATAGGTGAATTGGTGGATATCGTAGATTTCGCCGTCATAGGTTCCCTCGCCAACCTGCTGCCATTCGGTGTCGGCGGTCAGCCCCTTGGTCACGACGATTGAGTTTTCGCCCTTAACGATCAGTGTGTTGGAGGTTTCGGAGAGGTTCTTGACCGCAAAGGCGTTTAGCGTCAGCCGGTTGCCGGTATTGAGGTCGATCACCTCAATCCCCTTGATGTTGGCCTTGGTCAGATCGAGATTGTTGGAGGTTCCGATCTCCGGGTTGAAAAACAGCGTGTCGTGACCGAGACCGCCATCGATGGCGATGATATCTCCGCTATCGGTCGAGCTCAGCCCGATCTGGTCGTCCCCCTGCCCGGCGAAGATGAGGACTTGCTCGTCAGATATGGTCTGGATGAAATCATCCTCGCTCGATGCCACGACATGGACAATGTTGGTCGGTTTCGTCGTCTTCTGGATGAGAACATCGGCGTCCTCGGACCCTTCCAGATAAGTGACGCCGAGTGTCTGTTCCGATTCAGGACGCTCGCCGAACACCACTGTCGTCAGACCATTGGTGCCGTCGACAAGCGCAATGTCCATGAGCCCGTCGCCGTTGACATCCCCCGCAGCAAGAGGGGCGTAGGCCTGGCTCAGGAATTCAAGACCCTTAATGGCCCTGTAGCCACCGTCATAGGCTTGGCCCGTCACAGTGTTGCGGATCGTGCCTGTGTCGGTCAGCAACAGGCCGGGGCTGTTCGCAAGGGCGGAGGCAGCGGCGCCGGATGGCAGGTCGGGCGCGCCATAGATGACATAGCTGTTGGCATCCGGCCGATTGTTGGTGACGAGAAGATCGTCGATACCGTCGCCATTGAAGTCGCCAATCGCCGTCGATCGCGGTGCATATTGGGTCTCTTGCAGATCCGCATAGGGAGACGAGTTGAACTTGCTGGATTCGTAACGGATCGCGGTGATTTGCGGCGAGGACCCCGATCCAACCGTGAAGTCGAGTTCGCCAGTGCCGTAAACAATGAACTCCGCCGAGCTGACCTCGCGCCCACCTGGCGTGGTGGCATATTGAATACCGAAGACCAGGTCCGTTATGCCGTCGCCGTTGAGGTCGCCATGATTGACCGCATTGACGTCTTGGATGAGGTTGGCGGCAATGCCCGTGATGTCCTCTGTCAGCTCGATGACCGTCGGGTCGTCATAGCTGCCGTCCTCGATGACGAGGAGATTGAGCCCGGAGAGCGTTCCATTGTTGGCGTAGGGATAGATGACCGTGCTGAGCGCTATTAGCTCGTCCTTGCCATCTTGGTTGACGTCAAGGGTGGTGAGCGCACCAGGAACGGTGCCCGCGTCTATCGGGACTTCATGCAGGACCTCAGGATTGCTGAAGTCAAACGCGCCTTGCCCTCCCTTAAACGCGATAACCGCAAACGTGTTGTCGCTGGCCGCCGCAATCGGATTGACCATGAAGCTTGAATATCCGGTCACCAGCAGGTCGGTATAACCGTCGCCATCGACGTCACCCGTTGCGGTACCGGTTATCAATGCAAGGGGGATCTTGCCCGCGATGGGATCCTCGACCGTCCCTTCCGGACTGGCACTTCCGGTATAACTGAACGCGTTGTAGCCGAATGTGACGGGGGCGTAGCCGACCCTAAGAAACTCGAGATTGGAGCCCATCCGGGGAAGCTGGAGAACTTCGATCTCGACGAAGTCATCGATACCGTCGCCGTTGAAATCGCCCCCATAGATCGCGCCGTCACCCCGTTGAGCATTCTGGCTGCGAAGAATTGCGGTCGACTGTCCCGACTCCGCCGTGCGCAGACCGCCTGAGAACGTTCCCTCAAGTTCCGTCACCTCTTGGTTGGTTTCAGCGAAGACTTGCAGTGGATAGCGGGGGGCGCCTGGGCTTTCGAATACCGGGGCCGTGAAGAACGCGTAGATGGTCTGGTCTCTGGCGGAAACACCGGCAAGATTGAAGGTCGTTGCCGGGTCAAGCACCGTGAAATCGCGGACGCCCGTGACCACCTGCTCTTTGGCTATGTCATAGTTGAAGTTGAGGCCGATCGCCTTTTGCTGGGCGAGGGTCGCCCGTGCATAGACCGCGCCGTCCGGATCGTAGACGGTTAGCAACCAGCTCGTCAGTTCGTTCCGAGCTGGGTCAGTTGAATCGGACCATTGTCGGATGAAACCGTCTCCATCGACATCCTTGCCGGAAAAGTCGATGGAGATGCTGTATCCGAGCATGAACTGAAGATCACCGATCAGGCCGACAAGGTCGATATTGCCATCTTCGTCGACGAAATCGATGGACAGGGCCTCGAGCAGATCCTCGATCTCAGCCCCATTGCTAAGGGCGTCAAACACCTCTTGTTCGCTCAAACCCTCCAAACCGCTATCAACGAGCGTCTGGAGCAAGAGCGTGAGGGCGTCTCGCTGTTCTGGCGTGAGGTCCTCGGGCTCAAAGCCGTACCCGGTCCATTCCAGGCGGTCCTGGACCAAGGGGTACCCTACCGGCAATGCGCCGAGCGCCAGCTCTCGCTGGAAGTCTTCAGAGGTAACGATCGGCGCTCCGAAAACCACCGAATTCTGTTCCAGCGCAAAGTCGGCGAAACCGTCGCCATTGAAATCGCCAATCGCCGCCGGCGACCCGGCCGTCTGAACAACAAACCCGTTGTCAGAGCGCAGGTCCTCAACCGCGATCCCGTTGCCGGGCTGGATGTAGGGGGCCCCCGTGGCGATGTAGGTTTGCCCCTTGCCATCGACATCAACAAATGGGGCCCCGATGCCGATATCGGTTCCCCCCGCGGTCCCAAACTCTTTGGCAGTGATGTCCCCAAGACCTGCAACGGCAAAGCCCACAGCCCCGTCGTTGCTGGTGTTGTCGAGCGTGAGCGTGTCGTCGATACCCTGGAAGGTGAAGATCGGCAGCACACCTTCTTCACCAGGATCGACGATCGCCTCGATTTCGAAAACGTTGCCGTCGAGCTCAGTGAAGTTGATCTCGCTGCCAAAGACCACATAGGCCTGACCGGCATTGGCGTTGGCGCCTGGCGCCCCGATCAGCAGGTCCTTGAAGGCGACCGAGTCGACCACATCGCCGTTGCCCCGGAACTGACCGGCATTGGCCACAGACCATCCCGCGAGGCCCCCGGTTTCCGTGCCCTCCAGGATAAGGCCGTCGCCAGCATTGGCGTCATAGAGGCTGTAAAGCTCATAATCACCCGACAGATTCCGCCAGTCGGTGTTGGCCTTGTCGCCGCCATAGAGCACATAGACACGGCCCTTGCTGATGCCATCGAGCGTGTAGCTACCGTCAGGGTCGGCGAGCGTGGCGAGAGGGGCGCCTATCACCAGCTCGTCCTGGCCGTCGCCGTCAAGATCGACCGCCGTGATCGCATTGCCAACGAAGTCGACAAGGTCCGTGCCGGCCAATGGCGTTTCGCCATCGTCGTCGATACCGCCGCTGGATGGGTCAAGCTCCACACTCGTATCGGAAGGGGTGAATGCCGCCTGACCCAAAAGATTGAAGCCATGCTGGTCGATGTCGGCGATGTCGATGGTGTCCGCCAACCCGTCGTCCGTCCCCCACAGAACGGAGACAATGCCCCCGCTTCCATTGGGCAGACCGTAGGAGTCGATCAGCTCGTTACCCAAGGGCGAGCCGGTGATCAGGTCGTTGAAGTTGTCCCCGTCGAAATTGGTGACGACCAGCCCATTGCCAAACCCGGTGCCATCGCCGTTGGTGATCTTGGTGACTTTGGTGAAGTCGGAGAGTTCAACGGTCCCTGTGGTGCCTTGGGACAACACATCGTAGATGACGTAGATCGCATCGTCCGACGCGACGATTAGGTCATCCAAATTGCCGCTGCCGACGGCCTCATTTAGGTTTGCAACGGTCAAGGCCCGGCCGAAGAGGTCGCCGGTACTGCCATCGCCAATAATGATCTCCAGCACATTGGTGGAGTTGAGTTCGAGCGACGTCTGACCCGACAGGCTCGCGCCAGTCGTGATGTAGACGCGCCCATACTGGCTGTTGTCCAACGTCCCAGACGCGCCGATCGCGATGAAGGGCTGAGCACCGGACTG